>QIKL01000063.1 GCA_003231955.1 Candidatus Uhrbacteria bacterium
CTGGCGCCGAGAACTACCGAGAAGCTGTGCAACATTCATCCGTCCGCGCGCTTCCGGTATCGCGTCAGGATGTCCGAAGACTACTTCTTTTCCATCTGCTGATTTGCTCATCAACATACGCGCTGATCCTGGATCCGCACTTGTCTCCAAAGAAGTATTCAGTGCCTGCAAATCGGCACGTCCTTTAGACGATGCAAAGTGACGAACAGCTGCTCGAAGATATGTCCCACGATCACCAGTCAACATCTTCTTAATCGGAACTGCTTCTAATGTTTCATCTTCACTCATCCGCAATGTCCCGTCATCTCCAACGAGATTATGCTTCTTCAAAAGCGCAGCATCAACTGTGAAGTCTCGCAACGCATCAGCGGTAAGTTGCCTGTCGTCAGTATTATTGATCGTTTTTTGGATACCTTTACCTTCACCCTGCAACCCAGGATTCTTTTTATATGCCTCATCGATTTGCTTTACCAACTCCTCGTCGCCATTCTCTATTCCAGATTTCTTAGCTGTGGCCAAATGTCCTCGAATTGTCTGCTGTGATTGGGCGCTAGCCTTTGCTTTGATTTGATCTTCATCCATCTGCTGAGCTGGAGGTAGGGCATTGTTCTGCTCGGTGACCTTCTTTTCTTCTTGTTTCGATAAAGCTTTTTGACCTTCACCCTTCGTGAGCAATGTCGCGCGTGACTGTTCAAGCGCAGCACGACGGTCATTGGGAATATATCCACGACCGCCTTCAAGCTGAGCGCCAATAGCCGTAAGCCGCTCCTCGGTCGTTAGCCCGCTCATCTCTTTCTCAGAACGTTTGGATGCAGCTCCATGGATACCACCCTGGAACCGCCGGAGCTGGGCGCCGCGCTTAACCATTTTTCCAGCAAGTAATCGACCAACGCCTGGAACATTCGCAACCTTCTTTGAGGCGGCAATCGCTCCGCTTCCTAACCTACCTGCAAACCTACCGGCAGCAGGAGCAGCTGCACGGCCTGCGGAACGTCCCGCACGCCGTGCGATCCATGTTGCTGGCCCACCTGACGATCGGATACGCGCAGCAGCGGTACCAAGCATCGGATTTGCTTGTTGCGAAACGCTCACTGCGGTTTGGACACCTATCAGCATGAGTGCGACCGAGACAAAAAGGATACCAATGTTCTTCGGTTTACTAATGTCCGTGGTCGTTGCCTGAAGAATGGATTGCTCGCCTGACGAAGTAGGAGCAGTAATGCTAGAAAGCTCATTGCCCCCCTGTTGGACAACAGCAAGACTTAACCATAAAAAAAATGCGACAATAGGTCCGCCCACGAGCCACGCAGAGAGTTTTGTCCACCAACTATCCGAGATGCTTGAAACTGCTTTTTTCATTTTGTCGGGCAGAGCTGTTGCAAAAAAGGCAATTGGCGAAAGAATAAGCAGTATCCAGAGCATGATAATAAGAACAAGAAAATAAATTACAAGAATCGTCAGCGTCGCTGTACTGATTGTAAGGATGATGATTGCGAAAACAAGACTGATGAAAATATTCCCAACATCTGCGACACCCGTTACGTTCTTCGACGCCTGCAGCAGTTTTGTAATTCCAAATGCCTTTGCAAAATTCCCGAACGCCGACTGCTTAAAACCATTCACAAAAGTTAGAGTGACAACTTGAGAAAAATCGATCATGATCCCCACAAGTGTCCGAGAAAAATTGATAAGGACAGCCATGAGCAAAAGCTTGGGCAGATGTTGCTTATAATGAAACGGTTTGTACCCAATAATCGTCGAGAATGCGATAATAAGAAGCACGACGATAAAGAACATGTTCACTAAATCCCGCACGAGTTTCCAGCCTAGCTCAACCGCGGTTGCATTAACAAAATTATTATACGATGCGGCATTAATAAGAACGTACGTCAAGAGCTGGTTGATCCCAAAAAGGAGATAAACGGAGAGAAGCATAATCGCAGCTACGATCCCAATGCTCACGAGTAGTGCAATACATGCTGGACCTAATGCCGTGCACGCCACAGCCGTTATTCCGAGACCTCCATGGTAATTACCGACATCTTGTTGGGCTGCAACACCAACAGTATGACCGCCGATAACCGCAAGAGCGATAAACAGCGCCAATACCGCTCGCGAAGCCTTGCGACTAATTCTCACTTGATGAAATACACGCACATACCAGAGCATCAATTGCTCACGGACAAAGGAAACCCACGTGAGTTCACGTGTCATAATGTAGTTCAGTATATCATAAAAACATACAAGAGAACGACGCTCGTCAAATAGTATGTAAACTGCTATAATCACGCTACATTAGTAGCATGAAAAAAAAACCATTAAAGATTAACTTTCTCGGAACCAATGCAGGACAAAAGGCCCGACAGACGACTATCATCGCCGCCGGGATTTTTACGCTTTTTGTTGGTCTGCTTGCCGCCCTTGGCGCTGGCGCGTCGTACCGCGCTGCAACACACGGAACAACCGTCCTAAGCGAGGTTGGCCAAATTTTGACGCTCTCAGATATCACACATTTCACATGGGGAGGAACCGTAGCGGATGCAGCGAATACATTCGCAACACCAGACGGACGTCTCAATATCCTCTTGCTCGGTATCGGCGGCGCAGGCCACGACGGATCCCAACTGACGGACACCATCATCCTCGCATCCATTGACCGTGCTCATAAGCGTGTCGGACTAGTCTCAATCCCCCGTGATCTTGCCTACCCATTAGGAGGTGGACGCTTTGAAAAAATTAATGCTGTTAACGCGTATGCAGAGCGAGAGCATCCTGGCGAAGGAGCACGACTGACCGCAAACGCATTCCAGAAACTCTTTAATATCCGTATTGACCGCGTTGTAAGAATAGACTTCAAAGGATTTACTCAATTTGTCGATGCGCTCGGTGGACTTGATATCAACGTAACAAATTCCTTCACGGATTATCAGTATCCGACGGCGGATAATGGACCCAATCCGCATCAGTACCAAGTCATCTCATTCAAACGAGGTCTCCAACACATGAATGGGAAACGTGTACTTGAATTCGTCCGCTCACGTCACGGCACAAACGGCGAAGGATCCGACTTTGCTCGCAATCGCCGTCAACAAATCGTACTCACTGCCATCCGATCAAAATTCCTTTCACTTGGTACGCTCAGTAATCCCAAAAAACTCACTGACCTCTGGACGGCGATTTCATCGCATGTAGAATCCGATATCAGCGCATGGGACCTCCTCAAACTCGCGCCGCTCGCCATTGATTACTCATCAACACGAATCACAAGCAATGTCCTCACCGATGCCGCGAATGGAGAGCTTGTACCAACAACCGTAAATGGAGCATTCATGCTTTTTCCCAAAAAACCAGACTGGTCACAAATCCGTAATATCATTGCGAATCCTTTTTTGACTAAAAAAGAACTCGCTCAACAAAATCGCCCCCAACAAGCGACGACTGTAGAAGTACGCAACGGAACATTTCGTACCGGTTTTGCATCGCAGGTATCCAAAAAACTCGGTAGAATGGGTTACACTGTCGATTCGACGGGAAATGCCGTTTCGCGCGGATATGAAAAAACTGTGATTTATGATCTTACGAATGGGAAAAAGACAAGTGAACTTGCTCAACTCAAAAAACTCCTAGATGCCAATGTTGCTTCTTCTCTAACCGTTGGGCATGGTGTTCGAATGGAAAACGGCAAAACCGAGACACTAAACAACACATCCACAGACTTTTTGATTATTCTAGGAAATTCAAGCACCGGCCTTGTAAATCCATATTATGCCACTACACAGAACCCATAACCGTCCAGTCGTTGCGCTCGCCGGACGAACGAACGTCGGCAAATCCACACTCTGGAATCGCCTAACGGAGAGCGGACGCGCTCTCGTTTCTCCTGAATCGCATACGACTCGAGATCGAAACGCCGCACCCGTCTTGTGGCGTGGTATGACATTTGATCTTGTAGATACGGGAGGGATGGATGTAGAACGAAATATCGTTGGAGAAAACATTCTTCGGCAGGCAGACCTCGCGGCGGCGTCAGCGAACCTCGTCCTTTTTGTCGTAGATGCAAAGACAGGGATCATTCCCCAAGACGCAGCTCTCGCCACGCGCATCCGCGGACATCAAAAACATGTACTCCTCATCGCGAACAAGGCGGACGATCTCCGAAACGCACCAGGTACATTAGATAAGGCCGCTTATGCACTCCGTTTCGGCGAACCAATTTATGGCTCCGCCGCAACGGGACGAGGCCTCGGCGATATTTTGGATCGTGTCACGGAAGAACTCTCACGCATGAATAAACCACCCGTACCAGCAGAAGAGAGATCTGGGCTAAAAATCGTTGTCATGGGACGAGCAAACGCAGGGAAATCATCGCTCGTCAACGCGATCCTCGGAGAGGAACGTGTCATTGTCTCTCCCGTTCCGCATACCACACGTGAGCCTATTGATACGACATTTGAATGGAAAGACGAAACTATCACGCTTATTGATACAGCTGGCATGCGCAAGCGCTCCAAAATTGAGAAAGGTCTAGAAGAGGCAGCATTGGAACGCAATCGCGAAGCCCTATCCCGTGCGGATATGGCTTTTCTCGTGATCGATGTGACCGAAAAACCAGGACAAACAGACAAACGTTTAGCTGGACTCATGAAGAATGCAACCAAGGGCCTTATCATCGTCGCAAATAAGTGGGATTTAGTCCCAGATAAAGATACGAACACTGTTAAAAAATACGAGATGCATATACGCCGCGCGTTGCCATTTTTGTCATGGGCGCCAATCATCTTTGTTTCTGCTGCTGAACATCTCCGCGCAACTAAACTCCTCGACATCGCATTTCACATTCGCGAAGAACGCCGCCGCCAGATTACATACAACGCGCTCCAACGATTGTTAAAGACGGTCGTTGCGCGTAAAAAACCACTTGCAGAAATCGGAGCATTCTCGCCCTATCTCCATGACATTACACAAATCGGGATTAATCCACCGACATTTCTCATCACAATTCGAGGCACCAAGGCGAGCCTCAATGTGGCATGGATCCGTTATTTTGAAAATCAACTCCGAAAAAAGTTCAATTTTGAAGGGACACCTGTCGTTGTAAAGGTCCAGCTTCTTCCAATTCAAAGACTAGAAGAACGTACGCCTGAGGCGCAGGAAAAAATCGCCAAGGATAAAAAAAAGAACCCATGGAGACGAAAACGTCCAATCGGACGCAAAGGTATGCGATATTAAGCCTCTATCGTGCGGAAAAGCAAAAGATATGAAACTGATCGTTGGATTAGGGAATCCTGGAAAGGAACACGAATGTTCAAGGCATAACGCGGGATTTTTAACGGTTGATGCAATAGCAAAGCGTGAAGGTATTCCATGGACGGAAGACAACAAACGACAT
Source organism: Candidatus Uhrbacteria bacterium (assembly GCA_003231955.1). Taxonomy (GTDB): domain Bacteria; phylum Patescibacteriota; class Patescibacteriia; order 2-12-FULL-60-25; family 2-12-FULL-60-25; genus SZUA-46. The sequence continues at coordinate 5,390 of QIKL01000063.1, forward strand.
GCATTAACGGCAAGAGTGATAATGAATAACGCTACGGCCATCCTTGCGAAGCCAACAACTTTTATGAACCTCTCTGGCGAAGCGGTCCAGGCGCTTGTTTCTTATTACAAACTTAAATCCGCCGATATTTTGATTATCCAGGATGAGATGGATCTTCTGCCAGGAGAAATGCGATTCTCACTGAATGGCTCTGCGGCTGGACATCACGGCGTCGAATCAATCTACAAGCTTCTCGGACCTTCACATACAGACCTCTCTCGCCTCCGTGTCGGCATCGGACATCCAAAAGAACCAATATCAATCGAGGATTGGGTTCTCGGAAAGATGAACGATGCAACATTGGAGATAACACAACGTGCCGCAAACGCCATCGTAGACTGGATCACAAACGGCCTAGAAAAAACAAGGAACGACTGGAACGGGGAAAAATAAAGATTCACGATCTTGACAAAGTGTCCAACGTCCGGCAGCGGTAGTAGTATGCCGGATGTTTGTTTTGACGACGACCGCCTTGCATGGCTCACACTCGCGTCCTTCCCTGGGTTCGGCAATAAAACCCTTAGGCGTCTCCGCGAGCGCTATGGTTTACGTGCTTCCGCGCTACGAATTTCATTGTCGGATCTGGAAGCATGGGGACATGGATCAGGCGTGCAGGAACGCTTTGCAGAATATCGGAGGATATTTAATTCACATTCAGCTGTAGAACGTTTGGAGCGCAATGGAATCCGGTTCGTGTTAATGGATGATGCAGAATATCCCCCGCTCCTGCGTCAAATCTCAGATCCGCCCGTCGCACTCTTTGTTCGCGGTACATTTCCCGATCCTATAATGCCTACCCTCGCGATTGTTGGGACTCGTTCATGCACTTCATATGGACGACGCGTGACGCGCGAGCTTGCACAGGATCTTGCAATGTCTGGGCTGACTATCGTTTCAGGCCTCGCACTCGGAATTGATGCGATCGCACACGATGCGGCACTAGATGCTGGCGGTGGATGTATAGCGGTGCTCGGATCTGGACCAGATGATGCATCTCTCTACCCGCGCTCAAATCTTCGACTTGCTCATCGAATCATTACTACAGGCGGGGCTGTAGTGAGCGAATTTTCGCCCGGAACCGAATCGTTTAAGCATCATTTTCCGCTTCGGAACCGAATTATTGCCGGACTATCTCGGACTGTCCTCGTGACAGAAGCTGCTCTAGGATCCGGATCACTTATCACAGCCCATCTTGCCACTTCCTACAACAGAGACGTTTATGCCGTTCCAGGATCCATTCTTTGCCCACAAAGCTCAGGAACAAATCATCTTATCTCCCAAGGTGCTATGCTCGCCACGGAAGCTCGTGATATCCTCGCAGAATTCCACTCACCTGTATCCTCACACATTCCCTCCCAGCGAATATCTGAGCTAGAAGAGAACGAACGAAGAATTATGGAAGCACTTGATGAGCCCTGTCATGTAAACGATCTTGCGCGTATGCTCCGCTGTGGAATCCGCGATCTCCAGCGCCGTCTCACAGTGCTTGAAATTAAAGGTTTTATCGAGACACAAAGCGGACAAATAATCGCACGATCCCGACACGTCTTTTCAGGCAAATGATTGACATTTTTACAAAAACTGGTAATGCTAGTAACTTCTCTGTTATCTTTGGCCCGTTACTTATGAACCTCGTCATCGTCGAATCTCCCACAAAAGCAAAAACTATCTCACGCTTCCTCGGCAAGGATTACACAGTCCTCGCCAGCTTTGGACACATCCGCGATCTCCCTAAATCTAAACTTGGCGTCGATATTGAAAATGGATTTGAACCGACTTATGTCGTATCAAAAGATCATAAGGAAAAAGTAAAAGATATTCTGAAAGTTGCAAAAAAGGCAAAACAAATTCTACTTGCGACTGATGAAGATCGCGAAGGAGAAGCAATCTCGTGGCATCTTGCACATATCTTGGATCAAGATACGGACAAGGTAAAACGCATCACATTCCATGAAATCACTGAGGATGCCATTCTGCACGCTTTAGAACACCCGCGCACTCTCGACATGAAACTTATAAACGCACAGCAAGCACGACGTATTCTGGACCGACTTGTCGGCTATCAGCTCTCTCCGTTCCTGTGGCGTAAAGTTCGTCGCGGTCTCTCGGCCGGACGCGTACAATCTGTCGCGGTTCGCATGATCGTAGAACGTGAACGAGAGGTCCAAGCGTTTATACCCAAAGAATACTGGTCAATTGAAGGTACATTCCAAAGTATAAACGATAATGTGATATTCGACGGCAAACTACACATGCTTGAAGAAAAAATCCTCGACAAAATGGCGCTGTCATCAAAAGACCAAGCTGATACGATCGTTACAGAGCTTACAAAGAAACCATTTTCTGTGACTGCAGTCGACACCAAAAATCGACATACATCACCGCCTGCGCCGTTCACGACATCCACACTCCAACAGGAGGCCAATAAACGCCTCGGCTTCTCAGCCAAACAGACAATGGCAATCGCTCAGCGCCTCTATGAAGGTGTGGAACTCGGTATAAAAGGCGCCGTCGGTCTCATCACGTACATGCGTACAGACTCCGTCAACCTTTCAGAAAAATTCCTTACAGAATCATCCGCCTATATCTCATCAGCATTCGGCAAAGAGTACGCACTCATAAAACCACGCACATATAAAACTAAGTCAAAAGGCGCGCAAGAAGCCCACGAGGCTATTCGGCCATCCGATCCGTCACGCACACCTGATACCGTCGCGCCATTCCTAGATGCGACAGACCTCAAACTTTACAAACTCATCTGGCAACGTGCGGTCGCAACACAGATGGCGGAAGCGCACCTTCAAGGTACATCCGCAGATCTCACGTGCGGTCGCGCCATGTTCCGTGCGACAGGACAACATGTGGTGTTCGACGGCTATCTCAAATTATATCCAGATCAGGACAAGGAAAAATTTTTACCAAAATTAGAAAAAAACTCTGCCGTGACTGCTGTGACGATTGAGGGCAAACAACATTTTACCGAACCGCTCCCTCGCTACACGGACGCATCTCTTGTCAAAGCGATGGAAGACGCTGGCATCGGACGCCCATCGACTTATGCACCGACCATTTCAACAATTATTGAACGCGAATACGTAGAACGCGACGACAAAAAACGTCTCCTCCCAACACAAACAGGCACAGAGGTCACAGATCTCCTAGTCAAACACTTCCCAGATATTGTGGACTATGATTTTACGTCGCGGATGGAGAACTCTCTCGACAAAATCGCAAATGGCGAAATGGAATGGAAACCCCTCTTGTCCGCATTTTACGGTCCGTTTGATATTCATTTAAAACAAGAAGAAAAAGAAGTTGAAAAAGAGGAACAAAAACTCGCTGAAGGCCATACATGCGGAAAATGTAAAAGTCCAATGATTGTCAAACGCGGACGGTTCGGAAAATTCCTCGCCTGTTCGCGCTATCCTGAGTGTACATTCACAGAGCCTCTGCCTGGCGATGCTAAACGCGCGGAGCCAGAACCAACAGACGAGATCTGTCCAACATGTAGTGCAACTATGGTTAAAAAGGTTGGCCGTTATGGTCCGTTCCTATCCTGCTCACGCTATCCCGAATGTAAAACGATTAAAAATATTGAAAAGATTGTAACGAACGAGAATGGCCAGCCTATCATGTGTCCCGAATGCAAGACCGGAACGATTATTGAGCGCATGTCTAAGAAACGAAAAATCTTTTACTCCTGTAATCGCTATCCAGAATGCACTCAGGCATTCTGGGATCGCCCCACTGGAGAACCCTGTCCGCAATGTGGATACTCAACGCTTATTATGAAAGGAAAAAACAAAATTGTTTGCCCTCATGAGGGCTGCGGCTACGTCCGCATACGCGACGATACCTGAAGTAAAAAATTCCGAGTTCTTTTTTTTAACCAGATGCCTTTGTATCACCAATAATCCGATCTAATGCTTTAAGCGCAACCTTCCCTGGATCGATTATTCCCTCTCCAACAGCTGCGACCACATTTTCGATTGTTTTCCCAGCATCAACCGCACCAGGCATTTCGGTCGCTTTCACGGATTCGAGCATATAATCGTATGATGCTTGCTGTCCATGAAGAGTATTTATTCGGCCTTTCTTTTCCGCAAGCTTCTTATTGATCTCCGACAGCCGCTCGTTAGCATTGGCGAGTCTCTCTGGGTCGTGGCTGTCCGCAAGCGTGATAATTTCTGCTTCAATGACTTTTTTTTCTTCCTCAAGTTTCCGAAGCTCTGACATCCCCGTCCGTATTTCCTTTTCATTCTCCAGAGCGGCAATTTCAAGACTCAACCGTTCAACTTCCCTACGCTGCCTTTCTCCAAGGTTAGACATCATCTGAAATATTTTGGACAAATTCCGTTTCGTCGCAAGAAGCTCTAAGAGTTTCTTGTCATACACCTCGGACTGACCGTTGAGCTTTGCCTGATTCATTTCACGATCAATCTCCGATGCCTCGGCGCGAAGATTCTTGATCTCCGCACTCTCTGGCGTCTCTGACTCTTCTTGTGTCTTTTTCTTTGCCTCGTCCGTCACATCCACTTCTGATTCTAATGTGGCCATTACCTCTTCGGACGTGCCCATCGTGGCACCGTTAGCAAATTCATTTTTATTATTTGAAACTTCCGCCTGAATTTCCTCATCAGGCGCTTCAACCTTTTGTGAATCATCTACAGCCTCTTCGCCGAGTGAAATAATTTTTATCGGCTCGATTTTTTCTGAATCTTTTGGCAACGTCTCGCCGATCGAGATCACCCGTATCGGCTCGATTTTTACTCCGCCATCTACAATCTGATCAATTTCCTGCTCCGCTGCCTTGGCTATTATCGATAATTCTTCATGCGTATGTGCCGTAATCTCTGCAGCCTGTGATGTAATTTCTGTCTCGCCCGCCACGTGTGCAAAGAGATCAATACGGGATCCCGCCTCTTTGGAGTTCTGTTCGATATACGACTTAGCCGTTTCTGATTCAGAGCTCACAAGCTCCAAACGCGGACGCTTTTCTGGAGGACGCGAAACTTCGGCGCCGTTAAGCTCTTGTGCAGTGGACGATTCTTGTGACATACATATACTTAATAATAGTGTAGCAGAACGTGGATGGAGTTGCCAGTATCCAGAAGTCGGCATAACATAAAAAAATCCACTATCTATGGCACAAATTGATACCCTGATCGACCGTGTTCGATCCTATGATCCCGACGCCAACATGGAAGAGATCCGGGCGGCGTATGTCTTTGCCGAAGAAGCGCACCGCGGACAAAAACGTGCGAGTGGAGAGCCATACATCACCCACCCACTAGCTGCTGCTGAAATACTTGTAAAAATGAAACTGCCGCCCGTCATCATTGAAGCATCACTTCTGCACGACGTTCCAGAGGATACAAACCGAACACTCGATGAGATCCGTACGCAATTCGGTGATGAGGTCGCAAAACTCGTCGGAGGCATCACAAAACTTGGCAAGATCAAATATCGCGGAATGGAACGATATATTGAGAACCTTCGAAAAATGTTCCTTGCTATCTCAGAAGACGTTCGAGTCGTCATTATTAAATTTGCGGACCGTTTACACAATCTGGAGACCCTTGATGTTCTTCCTCCAAAAAAACAGTACCGTATTGCGCTCGAGAGCCTCGAAATCTACGCGCCAATCGCGAATCGACTTGGTATGGGCGAAATGAAAGGACGTCTGGAGGATGCCGCTTTCCGCTATGTCCTGCCAAAAGAATATGAATGGACGCAGAACCTCGTGCAAAACACACTCACGCGGCGCGAAGGCTATCTTGAGCGGATCATGACGCAAACTCGTAAAGACCTACAAGAGCTTGATCTCAGTATCGTGGACGTCCATGGACGTACAAAGCATCTCTACTCGCTCTACAAAAAACTTCTTAAGAATGACCGGAATATATCGCGAGTCTACGATATCATTGCAACTCGTGTCATCGTACCGACCGTCGCCGATTGTTATGCAGCTCTCGGTGTTATTCATGGCCGTTGGACGCCGCTCAAGGGCCGCATTAAGGATTATATTGCCCAACCAAAACCCAACGGATACCGTTCTCTCCACACGACCGTATTCTGTGAGGACGGCGAAATCGTTGAATTCCAAATCCGCACGACAAAGATGCACCATGATGCGGAGTTCGGCATTGTCTCGCACTGGTCGTACGACGAACAAAAAGGAAAAAGGCTATACAATGGATCCACACCAAAAATCGACTGGGTAGGACAGCTTGCGGAGACACAAAAGGAACTTTCGAATAAGAAAAAATATCTCCGGTCACTTGAAGAGATTAAGATTGATATTTTTAATGACCGTATCTTTGTGTTTACCCCGCAGGGCGATGTGCTGGATCTACCTGAAGATTCCACCCCCGTCGACGTAGCTTATGCAGTTCATACTGATGTCGGCAATACTTGTGCATCTGCGAAAGTTAATAACGAGATAGCTCCGCTAGACCGTATGCTCCGGTCTGGCGATGTGGTCGAGATCATCACAGATCGCAACCGTAAAGGGCCAAATCCAAACTGGCTCAGTTCTGCAAAGACACGGCACGCACGTGCCAAAATCCGACAATTTGCCCGCGCAAGCCTCACATCATGGATCAAAGGCGTGATCCCAGGAAAAATACGGAAGAAATAATTACTCCCTCGTCACTTTCTTCACGATCGCTTGGAGATCCTCATCATTAAAAAATGCAATCCGAACCTCGCCCTCACCACGCACACCTCGCTTTACAATAACCTTAGCGCCGAGTGCGCGCCGCATTTGATCCTCCGCATCGGCGACGTTCGGATCCACAGAAATAGTTTTTCGCGTATGCAAATGCGGTACACGGGCCTCGGTCTGGCGGACAGTAAAATTTCCCTGCACCATCGCGTGAAAAAGTGCCATTTGATCTTCTTCCGTCGGTATAGAAAGTAGCGTCCGCGCATTAGAAACAGATATTTTACCTTCAACGAGGACATTTTGGATCGCATCTGGAAGTTGGAGTAGACGGATAATATTCGCGACCTGCGGGCGACTTTTACCGACGCGCCGTCCGACTTCCTCCTGTGTTAAATTAAATTCGTCCTGTAGACGGAGATATGATCGCGCTTCTTCAAGGGGGTTCAAATCCTGACGCTGAACATTTTCGATAATTGCAATTTCAAGTTTTTGCTGATCGGTCGCAGTACGAATAATAGCAGGGACAGTTAAAAGTCCAGCAATCTTGGACGCTCGGAGACGACGCTCCCCCACTATAAGTTCATAACGACCATCTGGTGCCGGTGTGACCACAATCGGCTGAATTACACCATGCTCTTTGATTGATTCGATAAGGTCCTCAAGCTGAGCATGATCAAAATGCGTACGAGGTTGATGCGGATTCGGATCAACCTGATCGACTAAAATCTGCCGTACCTCGCTCGTATTATTAGGATGACGGTCTTGTGCATCCGTAGCATACGGCGTGTGATGTGCATCCTGCCCGCTAGCCACAGATGAGGCACTGGAATCTATCGTTTGCGGTTTCGGTGGAATAAGTGCACCCAGCCCTCTTCCCAACCCTGATTGACGTCCAATCATACGGTAATCTGTTCAACTTCGGAATCAAGAATCTCACGTGCGAGACGTTCATATGCCTTAGCGCCTTTAGACGTCGCATCAAACATGACGATGGAGCGTCCAAACGAAGGAGCCTCAGCGAGGCGTACGCTACGCGGAATCACGGAACGAAAAATGTTGTTAGGAAAATATTTATATAGCTCCTGCATCACATCGTCCGAAAGTTTAGTCCGACTGTCATACATCGTAAGAACCGCACCAAGAACACCGACCTCGGGTCGGATCCGCTCGCGAACCAAATTCACGGTTTCCAAGAGCTGACCAAGGCCTTCAAGCGCGTAGTACTCTGCCTGAACCGGAATAAGGACCTCGTCGGCCGCAACAATCCCATTTAGTGTGATAAGTCCAAGTGTCGGCGGACAATCAATGAGAACGTAGTCATAATCATTGCGAACCTCGAGGAGCGAATCAAAAAGTTTAAATTCACGGCGCTCCATGTCAACGAGCTCAATATTGAGTCCAGCCAATCCCTGCGTCGCCGGCGCGACATGTAATGTCTCATGTGCCGTCAGCTGGACGATGTCGCGCATCCGCGCAGTCCCGAGGACCGCCTCGTAGACACCACGCTCAAGATTTCGATGATCAATCCCAAGTCCGGATGTCGCATTAGCTTGTGGGTCAAGATCTATAACAAGGACAAATTTTCCCGCCTCAGCGAGATATGCACCAAGGTTTATCGCGGTCGTCGTCTTTCCGACACCGCCTTTTTGATTGACAACAGAAATAATTCGTCCCATAGACCTAAAATTCGTGGGTAGTTTACCCTCCAAAACGGGAAAAGAGCAAGAGGTAACAAATACCTAAAAAAATCCCATCTCATAAAACGCAAACTGCATATCCACAGAAACCATTTGTACCTGTACCTCTTGTCTTTTTGAGAATATCCGGCTATATTCCGCCCATTCGCGATTGCACATAGAAAATTCTAGTAAGAGAGATCCTAAGTACTAGCTAATATAAACAAGGGCGAGTGGCGGAACTGGTAGACGCACAGGACTCAAAATCCTGCGACCGTAAGGTCATGAGAGTTCGAGTCTCTCCCCGCCCACCAATACAGAACGAATCAGTTGAAAACCAACGATGGAATGAGCAGCGTTTCGCGCCGCCCTGAAATGGTTAGAAAAATTCCAAAAAGTCAAATTGTGATGCAATTATACGACTTCACTTGAACATATTTCGGATAAAACGTCTGACGCGCGCGAAACATATAGTAACTCCGAATAAAATCATATCCTTATTTTTCAAAAACCAACACCAGTATATTTGGGAAATTATTAAAAAATCCCTGCAATTTTCGTATCAAGTTTTGGATCAAATTTGAATCACTGTATCTTTTCCGTTTCAATATCTTGTTTAGTGCTTCTATCCTTCCCCGTATCAAATATGTTTGCCTGTTTAGTATTTTTTCTCTCATATTATTCATCTCCCTTATACAAAGGCGTGCTTTGTGAACACTAAGATTGTTATTATTCAAACTTAAATTCTCTTAATTTCTTGTTTATTCTTAATACAGGAAGTGCATCATCAAAAAACTTTTTAATCCCATGCAAGTCTTTCAATTTCTCAAAAATAAAACTTTTGTCACAAAATCCATTTAGCATACCTATTATCTCTCGATAACTACTCCATTCATACTTGGTTATATTATCTACAAATTTATCAATAACAGGATTTAAATTTATATAAGCTTGTATCCATAATAACTGTTCATCATCTTCTATATTTACCTGTTTAAACCTATCTTGAAAAACATGCCCTACCTTTTTATATTTTTTATTAAAATATTTAGAATAACTTGTGCACACTCTTAGTAAGAATTTTTGCACGGGATATTCTTTATTTTGTCGTAATAATAGATGAAAATGATTGGGCATTAAACAATATGAAAATATAGAGAATGATCCTTCTGGCAAAGGTCTCATTCTTTTAAGTGTCTCATCTGGAAAAAGATTTTGTTTTAATTTTAAAAGAAAAAATTTATAATCTTCATTATCCAAAAATATATTTTGCATTCCATTCCCACGATTAAAAAGATGAAAATATCCACCCTCACCAGTTAATTTATAATCTCGTTTATTCATATATTTTTACTTTTATTTTTGCATACAACCTTAGTATATACAAAGCACGCCTTTGTTTTATGCATTGTATTTTTTGTATTTAAATACTACTATAGTATACAAATACTATGAAACAAAATAAAAATAAACCATTTGCAATCCTCCGTATTATTTTTGGATGTATATGGCTCATTGATGCCTCTTTCAAATGGAGTCCCACATTTATAAATAACTTCTCTCATTATTTAATTGAAGGAGCACAGGGACAACCCGCCATTGTACAAGCATGGATAAATTTTTGGTTGCATACGATATCTGTGAATCCAAACTTCTTTGCTATTGTTGTCGCTGTTGCGGAAACAGCAATTGCCCTTGGGCTTATTTTCGGTTTTTTTACCAGAACAGCAATGGCAGGTGGCATTGCACTTGCATTTGTCATTTGGTCAACCGCCGAAGGTTTCGGTGGACCTTACATATCCGGTTCAACCGACGTTGGAACGGCAATCATCTACATAATAGTTTTTGTAGCGCTATGGTTTGGTAAAAGTTGGGAGTATTACAGTATTGACAACTTCATCACAAAATGGCGCATGCGCCCTACTCTCAAAAAATCATCAAGAATATCTTTGTAGCGATGTATTTTTGCTCTAATACGGCCTCATCTAAAGCGACAATTATTTAGTCAACATAAAATTGTTTAGCCTTTATAGATATATCGGGATTAAAATTTAAAAATCTTCTTTTTTTATAAAAAAATGAATGCCAGCTTCAAACGTCTTCTACTTGAATCATAACGCATTTTATGATACATACAATCTAGTTCATTCTCTGTAAATATAGCCCTACAGGAGGGAGTCGAATGCATCGTCTTGCGTCCGTATTTGCCGCATGTTTGCTTACAAGTTTCGTGGTAAGTTGTTCTTCAACCGCGATCAAAATAAAGACCTATGGTCTCATGGACAGTGCCGTCGTCTGCACGACCTGCTCACCCGCAAATCTTCATGCGAAAACCGTTGGAATCATGCGCGCGATGCGTGTCATGATCCAACAGATCGGCGATATACGTCCACGAAATGGAAAGATTACATTTCATCTCGATATGGATAAAACCTGTTCCGATGCGCTCAAACGTCTAAAAAAAATGGGAGGCACACTGGAAACAATGGGATTTGTACAGTGCGAAAAAGTAAATGGCGTCCCCGATACCTGTGATGTTTGCCTCGATGGACACACAAAACAAAACCTTGAAACTGCAAAATCTCTCGCAGGTCAGGTTCTTCCCATCCATGAAGCTGGACATGTCTGGTGGAAAGGACGAGAAGATTTATACAATGCCGAAGAGCCACTCGTGCAAATGCTGTCGTACACCCTGAGCGGCAATGTAAACTACTGCACAAAATATACATGGTCTGGTATCCCGCTCTCCCTCGTCGGAGATCTGTGCCAACGAGGAATTACAAAAAATCAGATCATCCAAATCTACACGTCCTGTGCGGATCGTGCGGACCGACTCGGTCGACCATTAACCGAAGAGGAGCTCGTACGAATCGTTTCAAGCGTCGTAGAACAAGATATGCGCCCGTCGTTTATCGATGCTGGAATTATTACCAGCGGTACATAATCGTCTTCCAATCGCCTCGAGCCTTCTCGAGGCGATTTTATCCGCGTCATATCCCAACTCCACAAAGATTCTATTATATTTTTCCCTTCCTTTACCATGATCATGTGGACATCATCCTTTTCTCACAAGACTACGATGAAGCAGCCGTCTGACGTGAAAAATTCCAACATCATCGTCAAAATTCTTGATGATATATCGTAGCACAGTACTCCAGATACGAATTTTACACCGAACTAACAAAAAAAATCTGTGAAACTGATCAGCTCTCTCGCTCCGGTCGCCAGCCAAGGTATTAAAAACGCCCTTGTCACTTAGATTCATGGCTAGTTACCTCCAGTTATTTATTTGTCAAAGAACGAAATTTTGTATCCTCGAGACCTTCCCAAAGATATTTGAATTTACCATCTCTTTAACTTTTTATAAAAATCCATCGGGGTTTTGGCGAGCGGACAAAAATTGGGGGAGTTTGAGTGAAAAAAATTTCAGCCCGCGAGCCGAAGCGTGATCCCATTATCCTGCGCAGCAGCGTGTGGAGCTGAGCGAAAAATTTTGTTTTACATCTTTGGCTCCGCGCGTACTTAAAAATTTTCTGCGAGGTAGTATCACTTGGCGATATAACGACGGGGCCGGGAGCGTGCGGCATTGTCAGAAATCACCACGCGCTCCGCACGTGCGTCAACCGTTCCGTTCAAAAAACGTTCGAGCAAAGTCGTATAATTCCACCATAAAAAGAGACCGATCTCTTAACCGGTCTCTTTTTATGGTATCGGGGGCCGGAATCGAACCGGCGACCTCGGGCTTATGAGTCCCACGCTCTAACCAACTGAGCTACCCCGACATATTTGGCTATGCACGTTTAGAAGAATCTCGTATGTCTTCAGCACTCTAGATCGACTCATCACGCCTGTATTCTTTAAATCTTCTCCTCTATTCCCTTTCTAACCGTACTTATAACTAGCTCTATGTCTTCGCCAGCAAATATATCACTACTGAACGTGGCGAAAATATATCCGACCTGACACATTTTGACAAGCTATTCAGTAAAACGTAAAACGGCGCCCAAATTAGGACGCCGTCTACCGGGTCTCGAACACTATTTTGCTAATGCCGCGTCAATGACCTGCTTGATCTGCGCATATGGTACAGCGCCTACAATGGTTTTTCCATTAATGAAGAACGTCGGTGTTCCGCTCACGCCAGCTGCTTCTCCTTCGCTCAAATCCTTCTGTACCTGTGATGCATACTTATCTGAATTTAGACAACTCGCAAATTTTTGTTTATTTAATCCAAGATTCGTAGCATATGTAATCAGATTAGCTTTGGAGTAATACCCCGTGTTGCTCTCTGATGCCTGATTCTCATACAACCAATCATGAAACTTCCAGAATTTGCCCTGCGCATTCGCACACTCCGCAGCCTCGGAGGCGACCGTCGATGCTGGTCCAAGGAATGCAAAACTTCGGAAGTAAAAAGCGATTTTCCCGGTTGCAATATAATCCTTTTTGAGACTCTTCTCACTGCTTTGATAGAACCTCTCACAATACGGACAACGAAAATCTCCAAACTCAATTACCTTGACTTTAGCTTTGACATTTCCTCTAACGGGAAAGTGTCCTGTACCAACATTCACGGACCCAGTTGGCGCCGCAGTCGGACGAGTAGTACCTGCGGGTGCGGCAGCGAGAGGAGCCACGGCTGTTGAAGCAGTATTTGATGAAGCGCCTCCACGAAGAAAAAGTATAAGGAGAAAGATAAATCCGATAGTCCCTATCACGAGGATACTCGCAATAAAACCAAGGATCATCGCCGTCTTGCTGTCTAGGGTGTCAAAGAGTCGATGATGGTCTGTCATAAAAGAGATGATGAGTAATTGGAGTCAAAATATAACATACGGAAACAAAACATCAAAATAACCAGCTAGATAATTTTGACGCTGTCAATAGCTAGAGATGCACGGAACCCAATAAATAAATGCTCATATATGGAAGAAGTGAAGGATGCTAAACGCAAAAGAAGTCCAAAAAAAGAGGTTTCCACTCACCAATAAAACACCGAGAAAGACAATAAAAGCGCCACTTGCGACTGTTAAACCACCAAGGTATTTCGAAAAAAATCGAATAGCATAGCTTGCTTGTCCAATAAAACCAGCGACAAGAAGGAATGGTATTGCAAAGCCAATAGAGTATACAAAAAGAAGAACCACCCCGCTAAAGATTGTAGAGTTGGATGACGCGAGAAATAGAATCGTACCGAGAATTGGACCGATACATGCCGTCCATCCAAGCGCGAACGAGGCTCCAAAAATGAATGCACTCCACGGACGACCTGGTGTAAGACGACGGACGATTGGGAGACGGCGTTCGGCATTCATCCACCTAAGCCAGGGATAATTGAGCAGATTCATGAGATGTAAACCAAATAAGATCACGAGTACACCGCCGATACGCTCAAGCCAAATCCGATATACTCCCAGAGCGACACCTCCAGCACTAAAAATCAATCCAAATGTCATGAATATAATTGTGAACCCAATCACATACATGACACCGTTCAAAAAAATTTTCCATCGAACAGTCTTAACTTTTTCTGGATCCTGCAGATCCTTCCACGATGCTCCACTGATGAAAACGAGATACCCCGGCACAAGCGGCAACGTACATGGTGCGAGAAATGTTAGAATACCCGCAACAAACGATGGAATAATAAGTGAAAACTGCATAACGAAATAGATTCTTTCAGAGCGTATATTCTACCTTAGAATATCAACACGGGAATAAGAATGGAACTAATACAAAGCTCCCCATTTAGGGGAGCTTTGTGCTGGTTGCGGGAGCGGGATTCGAACCCGCGACCTCCAGGTTATGGGCCTGGCGAGCTGCCAACTGCTCTATCCCGCGATAAAAATCTTTCGATCTTCGCGTACAATATCTTAAATTAAGGTCTTCGTCAAGCTCTCTAGAACAAAATGTGCCGCCCTCCCCCATGTCATTCCCTGACTTCGTGCTTTCCCCTCTTCGGCAAGACGTTTCCGCGCCTCAGTATCCATAAAAATACCACGAAGCGCATCCGCCCATGCCACTTCATCGGTCGATGACAATAAAATACCGGCAGTGTCAATGACCTCTGGAAGCGCACCAGCACGAGACGCAAGGACCGCCGTCTCCGCCTGCATTGCCTCCAGTGCAACAAGCCCAAACCCTTCGTGCAAGGATGGAACTGTAACAATATCCGCGGAAAGGAGCAGGTCCCGACGGTCGTCCTCGGGAACCGCTTTAATCCGATGGAGCCGTGGTGATCCTTCGGATGCGTAGACATGACCGCGCATCGCATGCGTTGCTGGACCTAGTTTCCATCCATCGCGTCCAGCGATGATGAGATCAACCGGACGATCGATATCCTTTACCGCCGCGCTCCATGCATGAATCAAAAGTGGAAGATTTTTTCGCGGCTCGACTGTTCCCAGTACGAGTACAAACGGCTGTGTAACTCCCCGATCCGCCAGACGGAGTTTTGCTCGACGTTTGGCATCACGAAGCGTATCCCCATAAAGAGAAGCAAGGACAGGATCTCCACCCTCGTAGGTAACATCAACCACAGAAGGATCAAGCGTAAAAAGTTGAACAAGATCATCCTTAGTGCTCTGTGAAGCCGCAAGGATCCGAGGCGCGTGAACAATACCTCTACGAAATAACGATGTGGTTACCGCGCGCCGTAAAATGGATTCTCCAAACCATTCTGGATGCTCAAAAATAGCAACATCATGAACCCATGGAACAGCTGGGATACGGATACCGCGAGCAACTGCACCTGAAGGCACAAAAAGAAGATCACATGGCGAACGCTGAAGTGCTAATCGTAGCGAGGCTCCAGCCGATGATGAGAGCGAAATGATACGAAGATCTGATCGTCCATCCATGCCCCACGAAACGCCACGCGGCAGATAAAGCGACCATTCAATCCCTGGTTTCGATTGCGCCAAAAGTGCACACGAGACAGCACGAGCGGCATGAGCGATACCTGCCCCCGAATCGCCATCTGGCGGGAGGCATCGAAGATCAATTCCTATCATCATATTCGTGAAGTTCGGAGGAAAAGTGAAATTAGCCGTTTTGTACCGTTAAATCCTACAAACCTTTATTTTAATGCTACTTCCATTCGTATGTATCAAACGCCCACGTAGTCAGCGCTTTAATATCCTGATATCGAGCGAAGTGATTATCACTTCCCAATTCAACTGCGACAATCTCATGACCACCCGCGTTGCGGGTTACCTGCGCCATACAGTAACCGGCCTCGGGCAATGAACCTGTCTTTCCAGTCACGATCATATACGGTTTCTTATTGAGATACGTTCCGAGGAGAAGATTTGTTGAACGAATCTTAAAGACGTCATTTGTCGTCAAACTTACAACAGTTGTTTCTGGCAATCTCGTCAGATGCCGAATCTCTGGATATCCAGAAGCAGTTGTAATAATGGCGGCGACATCCGCGGCATCGGCTCGATCCCTTGGATCAAGCCCTGTCGGCTCCACAAAAACGGGGGACGTAAGATGAAGCTCATGGACTTTTTTATTCATTGCGACGACGAACGCATCCATCCCAAGTGTTGAACGAGCAATTGCCTTAGCAGAGGCATTTACCGATCCAACGAGCATTGATCGGAGCGCAGCTTCGTAAGTCACTGTTACGCCGGGTTTGAATACCGCTTCGCCTTCATGGTCGAAATCGATTGCCTCGTAAGTAAGTGTTTTTTTCATATTCGGCTTGAGATCAAGGAATACCATAGCCGTCACAAGCTTTGTAAGACTCGCAATCGGCTGAACATGATAAGGATCTTTTGCATACAGCACTTGTCCCGTCGCGACATCTGCAACAAACGCTGAGCGCGAAGATGTCTTAACGCCATAACTCTCTAGACGCTTCTTGATCGGCGGAGAAGGGCGCTTAACATCCACGGCTCTCGGCAGTGTATGCAAATATTGTTGTGCCACGAGAGTGGCATGCGCTGGCTGACTCAATACAAGGGATGCAATGACCCCAAATAGTGCGCCAATCATACGTTGAGTGTGTGAGAAGGTTTAACCATTTCTGCCACTGATTCAAGATCCGTGAGGATCTGCGTCACTGTCTCATTTCCCCGAAGCTGATCATACTCCGGTAGACCTTCAACGTTTGAAAGGCCAAGATAATTCAAGAAATCAAACGTGACAGAATACGTTGGCTGACCAAGCTTCGTATCCTCCCGTTGTTCAACCAGACCACGTAACATGAGATTGCGAAGGATAATAGCAGAATTGATACCACGGATTTGCTCAAGCTCTGGACGTGTAAGCGGACCACGGTAGGCGAGGATTGTAAGTGCTTCAAGTGCGGAGCGTGTGAGTTCGCCCTGTACTTCGGCATTCATGAGCTTTGTAACTGTTTCCGCTGTCGCTGGACAAGTAACAAGCTCAATGTCTTTACCATTATATTGCAACATAATCCCAGATTCCTTAAGGCGCTCCGTAAGATTTTGCAAAGCATTTTCGACATCTTTGGATGAGCTATCTGTTGCGTGTGCAAGCTGAGAAACTGTAAAGGATCGTGCGGTAGCAAATAATATGGCTTCGATGAGCCTATCAAGTGATACGGACATGCTATTGGATGATTCAGACATAGGATTCTACGAATGGATCCGCGGCGGGCGGATCCGGATGGGCTTTGATAGAGATCTCATGAAATAAAGATTCTTGAGAGACATGAACGAAACGCTGCTTTACGAGTTCTAACAACGCCAAAAAACTCGCAACTGTCTCTGGTTTACTAGCCCTATTTCCCAAGAATTGCGAAAAAGTAATACGAGCTGTCTTTTGGATATGAGCAAAGAGTTGGGTAATCTTCTCCTGGATTGTCACAACTCGTTCAACGGCAGCCTTTGGTAATGTGATACGCGGCTCTAAATATACAATGACGCGCATCATGGTTTCGCGAAGAATAATTGTCGTAATGCCTGACGGCGGGGAGAATACCACATTCGTAAACTTCACTGGACGACGCACCCGTACGAACGACCGTACGTTGGACCTCCAAAGTCTGTCAATTATTCGCGAGGCGCGAACAAATTCACGATATGTCCGGAGCTGAGTCTCCATATCTGGGCCATCCTCCAGCTCCTGATCATATAACGATGGAAGAAGTAGCTTAGATTTCAAATAAATAAGCTTTGCAGCGACAACAAGAAAATCCGCAAGCTCTTCAAGAGGGAGATCCGGACGATTGTTGACATGTTGAACAAATTGATCGGCGACGGCAGCCAAAGATAGCGTTGAAATATCAAGCTCCTCCTGCTCAACAAGCTGGAGCAGGAGGTCTAATGGGCCTTCGAAATACTCAATCTTAAACGAGAGTGGCACACATACAGGATAGCGCAGGATTAATAAAAAATCCAGCTAACTAATACAATTTTTAAGCTCTATCCGCGTGCGCCGCCGAACCCATTCCCGAGCTCTCTATTTCTTAATCTGAACGTGTGCTTCATCAAGACGTTTCTGCGGCAGAGGAGACGGCGCACCCATCATGAGATCACGGGCATCACCCGTTTTTGGCACTGGAATGACTTCACGAATATTTGGTTCATTTGCCAGAATCATTACAATACGATCAACACCTGGAGCGATCCCACCGTGTGGCGGTGCGCCATAGGAAAACGCTTCAAGCATATGACCAAACTGCATATTAATTTCATCATCCGACATGCCAAGAATCTCGAGTACAGCGCGTAAAGCTTCAGGCTTATGATTACGAATACTTCCGCCGCCCACTTCATATCCATTCAAGACGATATCGTACTGTGTCGTCAAGATCTCGCTGATGCGTTCTTTTTTCATAAGCTGATCCATGTACTCCGGCTTTGGTGCAGAAAATGGATTATGGCTAAATGTCCATCCACCGTCGCCAGTATCTTTAAAGAAAGGAAAATCGACGACCCAACAGAATGCAAGAAGATTTGGATCGTTCGTATCCTCACGAAGATCCGGCTTATCGGTACCATATCTTTTCATTACCTCGGCGTATGTAAGACGCGGAAATGGAATTTCCTGGATACGCTTTCCCGGCGTGCAAATTTTAATCATCTCGATCATCATTTTCTCGATAAGCCGCAGAACGTCCTCTTGTTCTACAAATGACATCTCGACATCAAGTTGAGTGAATTCCGGCTGACGATCTCCGCGCTGGTCCTCATCACGAAAGCAACGAACTATCTGAAAATACCTCTCGACACCCGCAACCATAAGCAACTGTTTGAACTGTTGCGGTGACTGAGGAAGGACATAAAATTTTCCAGCTTGAAGGCGGGACGGCACAAGAAATTCCCGCGCGCCCTCAGGAGTCCCCTTTGTGAGCATCGGCGTATCGATATCGATAAATCCCTCCCGATGAAAAAAATCACGGAAGAACGAGATAACCCGGTCACGAAGGATAAGATTCTTCTGCATACGTGGACTACGCAGATCGAGATACCGATATTTAAGACGCAATTCCTCGTTAACCTTTGATGTATCCTCCAATTCAAATGGTGGTGTCTTTGATGGATTTAGAATCGTCACACTCTTCGCGAGCAACTCGACAGCGCCAGTCTCAATATTCGGATTGATCTGTTTTTCACCGCGTTTTTGGACCACACCGGTAATTGTTAAACAATATTCTGTACGAATATCCCCCACATTTTTTTTTGAGGCATCATCAATTTCGGATGGCACAAGGACGACCTGAAGCAGTCCCGAACGGTCACGCATATCAAAAAAAACGATTTTGCCCATATCGCGACGGGTATTGACCCAACCAGAAATACAGACCGTCTCACCGATCTCTGAAACGACGTCTGTATTCATAATACGTGACATAGAAAAACTTAAAACGAGGTTACCGCGTCTCCCATCTTGCGTAAAGAGTCATCATTTTTTTAACGTATGAACTCGAACGGACTGAACCACAAATCCCAATCCAGGCGTATCGGCAATGACTTCGACTGATCCAGAGAATCCTACCGGAAGTTTAAAATTTCTAAAATATCCATTCGAACTCTTAGAGAGTGTTCCAAGGTTCCGAAGCTCCCCAGCATTAGGTCGGCTCCAAAGTGTAACTGTCCGTGCATTCGTGATCGTGGCGTGGACCACTATAGTACTCCCAGCCGGTACAGAATAGATCCCAGAATCAAATTGTGCGCCCGCGAGTGTAAATGTTGTAATCTTTGGCGTGTCATTTTCCGCGGTTTTACAAATGCTTTGATTTTCGGCCGATGCACACACTAATTGCGGCGCGCATGGGACAGAAGAGTCGCAGACCTCGCCCAACTGGCGAACGTCTTCCGATACACCCTGCGGCTGAACACAAAGGCCAAGAACCTCAGTCTTCCCACGATCAACACTACACTCAAGCCCTGGACGACATGGCAACCGTAACGGCCCTCCGCAATGGCTACCGAGTTCGCCAAGCGGCTCATTTGGTGGAATAAACTGACTCGGTGCCGCGCCGTTTGGCATTCCCATCGGGATCTCACGACGAATCTCAATAACACTAATAAGCCTTGTCGTGGCAACAACAAGAACAATGAGGCCAATACCCAGCCATGCAAAAATCGAGAGAAGACGAATCACGTCGGATCGTTTCATAAAACGGAAGACGTAGATGAGGTTACAAATCGTACCGACGCGTCAAACACGTCGACATTTCCCTCAGGAATGGCCGTAAGTTTTTGCGGCGTACCACCGTGATGGTCAATACGGACAAGATTAAACCCATCACGCGCAATCAGGTCACCATTCGCGACAAAGAGCAATGGACGAACCCTGCCCAACAAAATAGCAGCTCCGCCTCCTGCGATATAAGCTTTCCCGTTATCCGTCACATATGCGATCCGAACATTCTGTTGCGTCGGATCTGGTACGACAGAAAGAATTACATGAGACTCATCTCGAACTATACGCGTATCGGTGCCGTCCGCATCAATCCGATGGACCTCCGACGGACCACGTTGTGGAGATTCAATACCTGGACCAGGAACTGCAGTCGTATACCAAACGGCACTATCTCGTGCAGATAAATATGCCAATCCGTCTGGAAGAGAAGCAACGAATCTTGGAGATCCTGCGACAGAAATCGCATAAATCGCGCGCGAACTTGTCACCGTAACTGCGACCGCGAGATCACGATTCGAAAACCAACCAAGAATGTCCGCATCTTTGAGGGGGATATTATTATCGCGGAGAATAATCTTTTGCGGGGCTTCAGATCCGCGCGTGATCTCAATAGCGCTAGCATTGTCATTCTCCGATGGCGGAAGGCGCCGTGCCACATACGTCCCCTGCGGGGAAATAAAAGACTGTTGAGCCGTCGAGGATGAAGCTCCTATCCTAAACTGAACCGGAGCGCCTGTCGCGGCATTCGACCCATTGATCGGCAATGCATGATTCTTCATACGTGCGGCAAATGCACCGAAGGTTAACCGTTCCATTGTCCCATCCGCGGCCATTAAAGATACCGTATCATTATTCACGAGGAACAGTTGCGGCTCCATCACCGTCCCTGTCGCGGCATGCGATGACGTCACGACGGCTAGCTGAACCGTAGGTGTGTTGCGAAGAGAAGATATATATGCCACACCGACAATCCCCGCAACCACGAGGATTGTCGCAAAAATGACCAACGGTTTGTTGGTTGTGGGACCTGAAGATCGTGGCCTCCTACCCATGCTTCTTAGTGTATCACGGTTCCAGCCTATTCAGGAGCCGCGGAAATGGAATCGTCTCGCGGACATGATGCAGACCACAAATCCACGCTACAATACGCTCCAGTCCATATCCAAAACCCGCATGCGGTACGGAACCATACTTTCGTAAGTCGAGATACCACCTGAATGCGTCTTCTGGAAGACATTGCTCGCGAACGCGTGCTACAAGGACTTCATAATTATCTTCGCGTTGCGATCCACCGATGATCTCGCCATATCCTTCGGGTGCGAGTAAATCAGAATTTAGCACACGTGATGTATCTGCAGGGTCGCGCTTCATATAAAATGCCTTCACAGATGCGGGATATTTTTCGATAAAAAGCGGCGTGTCGTACAGCCGCATCAATATTGTCTCGTCGTCCGCGCCAAGGTCATCCATCTCGCCAATATCACTTCCCTTTTCACGTAGGATCTGAATCGCATCAGCGTGCGTGATGCGCTCAAACGGGGGCTTTACACGTTTTAATAATTCGATATCCCGTTCAAGAATTTTAAACTCCATTTGGCAGCGTTCGATAACCCGCACAACGATAAAAGAAATGAGCTGCTCCTGGATCTCCATATTGCCTGTATGGTCCGTAAACGCAGCTTCCGCATCCATCATCCAAAACTCAATAAGATGACGACGCGTCTTAGATTTTTCCGCGCGAAAAACTGGACCGAAATCGAAACACCGACCGACCGATGCGATTGCCGCTTCGAGATAAAGCTGCCCCGACTGTGTCAAATATGCCTTCCGATCCTCAAAATAATCTACTTCAAAAAGCTCCGTCGTCCCTTCACAGGCATTCGGCGTAAAAATAGGCGAATCAATCTTGATAAAATCGTGATTATGCATCCACTCGTATGTTGCAAGAATAATCTCGTTTCGGATACGTTGAATCGCCCATTGTGTGGGCGTGCGTAACCACAAATGACGGTTGTCAAGAAGAAAATCCGGCCCATGTTCTTTTTTTCCAATTGGATACTCTTCCGCACGCTGGATAATGGTGACTTTTGTCGCATGAAGCTCATATACATTCTCATGCTTCGGATGTTTAGAGACTACGCCCGTTACAATAATAGACGATTCAATTGTACACGTACTCGCCTTTTGCCATGACAGTTCATCCACGTCTTGTTTAGCCACAACCGCCTGAGTAAAACCTGACCCGTCGCGGATCTGGAGAAAAGCAATCAACCCAGAGGACCGGACATTATATGCCCAACCCTTCACAGTCACGACCTCACTGATATGATTGGAGAATTTAGAGATGAGAATATCCATAGACTTGAATCTTATGGAAAAATCTCTCCACACGCAAATCGTATAGGAGAGAACCTGCAAAATATGATGATAACAACGAGCTAAATCTCACACAACAAACTTGAAATCCATGATCTCCTAACAGGCCGACGGACGCTTAAGTGGATTGGGATAATATAGAATAAAATACTACTATGAATTATGATGCCTTAACTGATGCAGACAATCAATCTACAATTGCCGCAACACTCCACCGTCCGTGCGGCTCTCGATTGAGCGGCGCAGCTTCAAGCGCCTGCGCAACAAATGCACATGCCGAGGCAAAGACGTCCGTCGTACCTGTAAGTCGGAGAATATCCAAAAAGGAACCACGGCGAAGAAAAGAGGCCACGGCGAGTGCCGGAACAGATGTACTGCCTGACACAGCCATACCGATTCTCGGCGCATATCCAAGCGCATCAAGAAACTTGAGTGTCACGGCGGCAAAGAGAAGTTGCGCACGATCTGGCGACGGATCCCGAGGTAAGCTCTCCGTCATCCGAAAAAGATCGTTTAAGAGATCAAATATGCGTTCATCCACGATCCCAGGGCGCAGGAGTCTGATGGCTAGATCCGCAGCCGCGCCGCACACCGCAAATGCAGCGATTCGTGTACCGCAAAATGGCTGGAGGAGCCGTGCAACCGCGAGTTTATCAAATGCCGCACCTTTTGCGATCATTACATCGGAAATGGAAAACGGCTCAAGATGCCCAGCTTGTTTTGACGTCCGTACCGACGAGCCACGCGCCATAGCAACTAATAAACCATGTTCCTTTCCGTACATCACATACCGCCGATCTTGTTCCCGAAATGGCTCTTTCTTAAGAATGATGACACAATCACGGAGATAAGGCATACAGATTATGTTGTCCAACTCTTGTCTTTTGCCTCCTTATCGAGCCACGTTTGGAGAATATTTGCAGCTGCTAAATCATCACGTTTGGCGAGTGCTCCAGCACCGCGTTTACGACCGCGTTCAATCAGCTTCCCCTCCTCAACCTGCCGCGCTGCGAGTTTGGATGACATCGCCTCGTTCACTTCATAAACTAGGACACCAAGGCCTTTCAAATCATCAATAAACATATAAATCTCCTTAACCTGTGCATTGACCAGCTTCGTATCTCGAAGCGGTTTGGGAACACCAACGACAATAGTTTCGACCATGTCACGCGTAACGATATTATGAATTTTCGACAAGAGTGTAAGACGATCACTTTCGGTAATCACACCCCACGGGCTTGCGATACATGATTCTGTGTCGCCAAGCGCAAGCCCGACGCGTTTTGATCCATAATCAATGCCAAGAATCCTCATACTCCTAAATCCCTTCTCTATCTGGCCAAGGGGTCAATAGATCATAGCCATCCTTCGTGACAGCAATCGTCACCTCCCAGTGTGCAGCAAATGAGTGGTCACGCGTTGCAATAGTCCAATTATCATCTTTCACAATCACACGCCAGCCACCAAGCGTAATCATCGGTTCAATCGCAAGTACCATTCCCTCTTCAAGTTGAATCCGCGGCGCGCGCGGATCGCGATAATTCGGAATAGCTGGTTCCTCATGGACCTTATAACCCACACCATGTCCAACCATCTCGCGGACGATGCCATATTTCTTCGGTTTTAAATGATCTTCAATCGCAGCGCCGATATCACTAATCCATCCTCCAGCTTTAATGGCGGAAATACCGCACACAAGTGATTCGCGCGTATCCTCAACGAGCCTCCGTTTTTCTGGCATCACAGAACCAACAATGACAGTTGCAGCCATATCAGTCGTAAGGCCCCGATACCAACAACCAACATCTAAACCGACGAGATCGCCGACTGCAATAGTCCGCGACGGTATTGCCGGTCCGTGGACTACCTCGTCATTTATAGAGATACAGAGCGTCGACGGAAAAGCAGGATTAGAAGCGGAAATACGGTAACCAAGAAAGGATGGCATTGCGCCCTCGGCTTCCATAGACTGACGCGCAATCACATCGATTGCCTCGGTTGATGCGCCTACGACGCACGCATCCATGGCTTTCCGGAGTGCGCACGATAAAATTACTCCGCCTTCGTGCAGCTTTTTAATTTCTTCTGGCGTCTTAATCATTGGCATATGAAAAAATCATTCGATACCTTCCGATCACTGACTATTGATCTTAAACGGAAAACCCCAACTTGTGTATTTTCTTAATTAAATCCTCAAATACATAAGAAATAGGCTGTTCGCCATTGACGACGAGAAGGACACCATGCTGACGATAATAGGTTGCGAGCGGCTCAGTCATAAAATGATAAGCTGCAAGCCGGCGTCTAATGGCTTCCGCATTATCATCCGCACGGCGTACGAGTTTTCCACCGCAAACTGAGCAAATACCATGTTTAGCTGGAGGCGAATCGGTGACATGATAAATAAATTTGCACGTGATACATTGCCGCCGCCCTTCTAGCCTCCGGAGCGCTTCTTTATCGGATATCTTAATACAAATTGCAAGATTGATTTTGAGTAATCGATCCAAAGTCGCAGCTTGTTCCACATTTCGTGGATATCCGTCAAGAATAAATCCATGCGACAAATCTAACTGCTTGAGCCTGTGTGCCATAACGGCATTCACGACCTCGTCTGGCGCCAATGATCCATGCTCGACATACTCTTTTACGATCTTTCCAAGGACCGTCTTTTCGGAGATTTCTTTGCGAAAGAACTCTCCAGATCCAATTAACGGAACATCAAATCGATCAGACAACAGAAGACTTTGTGTACCTTTACCGCAGCCTTGGGGGCCAAAAATAACAGCCTGGATTCGATGCTTTTTATTCATACCAGTGAGAATGCTCGAAGGATGACAAAAGGAAGAGCTGCACCGGCCGCAAGGATAGGCAATACGGCGCGTGGATGACTGTCTCGGAGGCTCCCAAGGAATACCGCTCCCACAACAATCCCAGCAAGAACAATGGCGCCCAATGCAGGACCGCCAATTGCTGCTTTTGCAACAAGCGTAAGCGGAAGGATTACATCACCAGCACCGAGAAGCACTACGCTGTCTTTGACTGGTGTTTCGACAAGGTCACCAAGTTCACGCAATCGACTTGGGATCACAAATCCCGGAACAATACCCGTCTTCACAAGTTTTGATGTCAAAATCTCGATTGAGACACCTGGCGGTCCGGCGACTGTATCATAAAACGAGAAGAGTACCAACCCAAAAAGGAGGATGTCTGGACCGAGCCATCCAGCAAAGTTAATTACGACACCAACACATCCGATGAGATAAAACAGGTCGTGTATTGCAATAATTGGAAAAAAAATTTGAAGGAGCGTTAGCGCCGATGCAGCTGCAAGTGCATACCCAAACGGGAGGGTGAAAAGAAAAAAATACCACATGCCCAAAAAAACGGCGAGCGCAAAGATACCCTCCCAAAACAACCGCGACCGAATACGCTTAAAGAGCATTGTGAGAAGTGCAAGAGCTAAAATGATAATGAAGACCATCTGCCACGACGTCATAATACCCTCGGATGGATGAATGCGCGCATCTTGGACGAGCCAAATGACGCCAAGAATCGCCAAACCAGCAAAGAGATATATGGATAACAAAACCCAACGCATCCTGCGCCACATCCGTCTTGCAGTTATTTCTGTCCGCATTAATGATAGGATAGCAAAAAAACAGCCCGAAGGCTGTTTTTTTCGGATAGACAATCTTATACTCTAATATGCATCGTATTCGCGCATCGTAAGCTGAGACTCAACTTCTTTTACGGATTCAATAATAACAGCGACGACGATTAAGAGTGACGTACCGCCAATGGCAAGCAACCGATTACCACCCGCACCCTGTGCCAGAATTGGCAGGACCGCAATAAGGCCAAGAAAGGTTGCACCTGCAAGATTGATACGATTCATAACTGACTGAAGATAATCTGCCGTCGGCTTGCCTGGCCGAATACCAAGGATAAACCCACCCTGTTTTTGCAAGTTCTCGGCAATTTGATCTGGATGAAAAATCACTGCAGTATAAAAGAATGTGAAAACAAAAACAAGGACAAAATATAACACACCATAGAGAGTCTGATTCTGAACAATATTTATGGTCCACCCCGCCACTGTAGCGATCCACGGCGTCCGTGCATGGATAAAGAATTGCGCGACAACTGATGGAAAAAGTAGAATTGAGATGGCAAAAATAATCGGGATTACGCCCGCCATGTTGACGCGAATCGGGAGAGTTGTCGCGACACCGCCGATCTGGCCGCCCCCACGGGTTTGCCGCGCGTACTGTACAGGAATATTTCGTTGGCCCTCGGTGATAAATACGATACCAACGACTGTGAGGACTGCAATCGCTCCATACAAAAGATACGTCATGAGCTGGGATGGATCATACGCGACGACAAGCTGACTCACCGAGGATGGAAAGCTTGCCAAGATACCTGCAAAGATTAGGAGCGAGATCCCGTTGCCGACCTTCTTTTCACTAATAAGTTCACCAATCCACATAAGGAAAATCGTCCCGGCAGTAACGGTAACGATAAGCGTGGCGATATGAAATGGATCTGTATTCGTCAGAATATGAAACTGAGATTGGCGAAGAAGCTGGATCAACGCGAATGATTGGAGGATAGCGAGCGGAACGGTAGCAAGACGCGTCCATTGGTTAACCTTCTGTTGCCCTTGCTCACCTTCTTTCTGCAGCTCCTCAATGGAGGGAACAATCATCGCAAGCAACTGAAAAATAATGGTTGATGTGATGTATGGTGCGACGCCTAATGCGATGACTGCAAAACTTTGGAGCGTCCCTCCTGAAAAGAGACTCAACAAGCCTAGGACTTGATTCGCCTGAAAATATCGGTCCAATGCTGTAAGATCGACACCCGGCAATGGGACATGTGCCGCGAACCGAAATAAAACCATCATGATAATCACATACAAGATGCCATTCCGGACATCTTTTGCGCGCCAAATTTCTTGCAATTTTTCCCACATATTCCTTTACGGCTACACCCGCTTTGCCTTTTTTACTTTGGAAGCCTTTGTGCGAGTGGTTGTTTTTGTACATTCAAACGAACCACCAGCTTTCTCGATCGCGGCTTTAGCAGATTGCGATGCCATGACGTTTACGAATTTCAGAGGCTTGTCAATGCCCTCCGTTCCAACGATCTTTACGCGCGTGGAGGATGGATGCACGAGCTTTTTAATTTTTAGTATCTTTAAATCGACACGTTCTCCTGTAGAAAATACTTGCGAAAGTTTGGGTAATGTAACTGTCGCAGCTTTGAGATACCGACTCTTAAATCCACGAAGTTTCGGCGTGCTTAGGAGCATCTGGCGCATACCGAGCAACTTTAAACCACGTCGCCCACCTGTACGCGCGCGCTGACCTTTTGTTCCTTTTCCTGCCGTTTTTCCGCGGCCAGAACCTTCACCGCGTCCAATGCGAAAAGCTTTAGTGCGTGCTCCTTTTTTTGGAGCTAGAGTATGGAGAGTAAGAGACATAGAGAGTAATAAGTTTTGCGATATTTTAGTCGGCATCCCGACTGTGCTGTATTAATGATCGTGCGCAATAGGGGTAGCTTGTGAATTCTGTTTAGTTTCCGATTTTAAATCCTTCTCCGATACTTCCGTTCCCGATTTAGACGAGCTCTTTAACCGACGGAGCGCATCAAAGGTGGCTTTGACATTGTTCACTTTATTACTAGATCCAAGAATCTTAGAGACCACATTTGGGACACCCGCGAGTTCAAGCACGACGCGCACTGCGCCACCCGCCCTAACCCCAGTTCCTTTTGGAGCAGGCTTGAGCAGAATCTTAGCTGCGCCGAACTTTGCCGAGATCGGAAATGGAATCGTATCATTCACAAGCGGAACAGTAATAAGTCCTTTTCGTGCCTGTGCTGTGGATTTACCTACTGCGAGCGCGATATCACGCCCCTTGGCAAGACCATAACCGACACGACCCTTCCGATTGCCAATAACAGTCAGCACACGAAATCGCATTCGTTTTCCCCCCTTAGTCACACGAGTCACACGTGATATCTCGAGATTTTTTTCTTCGTAATCAGACTCCACTGGCACATCACCCGGTCGTCCGCGGCCTTGGCCTCTCCCAGGTCCGCGACCCTGACCACCTCTCCCAGGTCCGCGGCTAGGTCCGCGACCCTGACCACCTCTCCCAGGTCCGCGGCTAGATGTGCGATTACTTTGTACAGAAGCCGCTGGCTTTGTCTCCGCAGGAGGTGGCGTCGGAGCCACCGCCTTGGCCGTCTCTGTCGATTGTTTTATCTCATCGGTCATACGAGTAGTGGTTAGAACTGAAGTCCATTAGCACGAGCGCCGTCAGCCAAAGCCTTTACACGGCCATGGTATTTCTTATCTCGGCGGTCAAATACGACCACCGAAATTTTCTTACTATTGGCGCGGTCTGCCAGCACCTTACCAACTTCCGTAGCAACTTCTAATTTAGTCATCTTGCCAACCTTCACATCTTTATCAGAAGCAGCAACGATCGTTGTGCTAGAAACGTCGTCAATTAACTGCGCATAAATATGCATCAATGACCGTCGGACGGCGAGACGCGGCCGCTTGGCGGTTCCGCTAATCTTGGCGCGGACACGTTTGATGCGACGCATCGCAGCAGATGCTTTTTTCATTTCAGTATTCATAACTCAGACATTATGCGCCTTTATTTAGTCGCAGCCTTTCCAGCCTTGCGACGGACGACTTCTGTCGTGTATTTAATTCCCTTCCCTTTATACGGCTCTGGCGGACGAATGCGGCGAATTCTCGCAGCCGTCTCACCAACTAGCTGTTTATCGATGCCAGACAACGCGACGATCTGCTTTTCAACTTTAGCCTCAATTCCCTGCGGGAGTTCAAAAACTACTGGATGTGAGAATCCAACCTCAATATTAAGCTTATTTGAATCGACGAGAGCAACCTTGAATCCGACGCCAACAAATTCTAGAGATTTCTCATATGGTTTTTGTACGCCACTAACAGCGTTTGCGAGAAGCTGGCGCGTCAGACCCCAGAGTGCACGCTGCTTAACAACTTTTGTATCCTTAACAGTGACATTCAAGGATTTCGGCTCGTCTTGCATAGTCACGATGACATGCGGATGCAATGGAACGATCAGCGTACCTTTCGGACCTTTGATCGTCGCCACACGTTCCGAGATCGTAGCCTCAACACCAGAGGCGAGCGGGATGGGTTTTTTTCCGATACGGGACATAGAAGTATTAGTAAATTTCACACAAGACTTCGCCACCGAGTTTTCGGCGACGGGCGTCTTTATTAGTCATGACCCCTGCCGACGTCGAGATAATCGCGATACCAATATCTGAAAGGACACGCGGAAGCTCCTTTGAACCCTTATACACACGACGGCCTGGTGTTGAAACGCGTGCAATACTACGAATCTTCGGCTCTTTCCCGTCGTACTTTAAAACGACAGCCAAATTCTTTTTACCGGCGTTCGTCCGTTCTGAGACTGTACTCACATAGCCTTCACGCTCCATAATCTTTGCGATTGTATATTTCATACGCGAAGATGGAGCCTCAACTATGTTCAGATGGGCAGCCTGCGCATTGCGGATGCGCGTGAGAAAATCACTGATGGGATCGGTATTCATAATAATTACCAGCTAGATTTGGTGACGCCGGGAAGTTCGCCCCGGTTTGCGAGTTCGCGAAAGCAGATACGGCACAATCCGAAAGCGCGCATAAAGCCATGCCGACGGCCACAGCGCCAACAACGGTTAACGGCCCGCGTTGGAAACTTCGGTGTACGGTTAGATTTTGCAATCTGTGAAGTCGTTGCCATAGTATTTAGTCCTTAAATGGAAATCCGAGAGCCTTATATAAGGCGATCCCGTTGGTCTTGGTCTTTGCGGTCGATGTGATGGTTACTTGGAGCCCATGAATACGTTCCACTTCGTCTGGGCTTATCTCTGGAAACGAAAGGAATTCTCGGAATCCAATCGTGATATTTCCACTGTCGTCCACGAGTGCGGATGAAATACCACGGAAGTCACGAATACGTGGAAACGTCACGTTCAAAAGTTTATCGAGAAAGTGCCACATTCGGATACCGCGCAATGTTACGCGCATACCGACGGTCATTCCCTTTCGGATCTTAAAGTTGGAGATAGATTGTTTTGCCTTCGTCTTTACTGGCTTCTGGCCTGCGATGCGGGTCAGTACATCCTCTGCTGTCTCTATAAATTTCGGGTCTTTTAACCCCTGCGACAAGCCAACCCCAATCGTGATTGCCGTAATCTTAGGCACGCCCATCGGGTTCGCAATCTTGAGCTCGGTGCGCAATTCCGGCAGGATTTCTTTGGTATAGCGTTCTTTCAGAGTTATCATAAGAAGTTAAGCTTTTGGCTTGTCATCATGCCGCACTGTTTTTCCTGAGGCATCAAACGGAAGAATATTAGAGACATTAATTGGCATAAAGAATTCTATAACCTGTCCTTTCTCGCCCTGTCTCTGTGAACGTACATGTCGTTTAGACGCATTCACGCCTTCAACAACTACTCGACCGAGCTTGGGAAAAGATTGCAAAACCTTCCCTGTCTTCCCTTTGGACGCGCCGGCAATTACCTTCACCGTATCTCCGGTTTTGATCTTGATTTTGATCATATAATTACACGACCTCAGGGGCTAATGAGAGGATCTTAGTGAATCCACGAACGCGAAGTTCGCGCGCAACTGGACCAAAAATACGAGTCCCTTTGGGATCCTTGGATTTTTTGTCGATAATGACGACCGCTGCGTTATCATCAAAGCGAACATACGTCCCATCAGGTCGGCGTGTTTCTTTATGGACACGAACGAGTACAGCGTGCACAATATCAGATTTTTTAACCGCGGCGCGCGGTTCGGCGGACTTAACCACGCAGGTTACGATATCACCGAGGCCGGCATAATGTTTCTTATATCCGCCGAGTACACGAATACACTGGAGTTTTTTAGCTCCACTATTATCGGCGACGGCGAGCATTGTACGATGTTGAACCATAATATTTAGGCGTGAGCGACTTTCACTGTTGAAATATACCTCCAGCGTTTTTCGCGCGAGAGCGGACGTGTCTCTTCGATCTCAACAATATCGCCAATCTTGGCTGAACCTTTTTCATCGTGGACTTTGAGTTTTGTCGATACTGTTATGTACTTCCCATACTTAGGATGTGGCACACGTCGATCAATCCTAATCACAATAGTCTTTGCCATCTTGTCGGACACGACGGTACCGACAAGTCGACGTCGACAAGCTTTTGAGATCTGGGCCGATTTCTGGGCCGAAGTGGTTGATGTCGTCATACAATTGGATGTGTCGTTTGAGAAAGCACTGTCAGCGTTCGTGAGAGATCGCGTTTTGTGGCACGTAGAGAACGAACCGCCTTTGACTGACCAGTCAGGACTGCAAATCGCAGTTCACGAATCTTCCCACGGAGTTCACGGACGTCCTCCTCGAGTTCTGTGCATGTCTTGAGTTTAAGTTCTTTGGTTTCCATATCAATTTTTGGAAATGAATTTCACTTTGCACGGGAGTTTATACCCTGCGAGCAATAGCGCTTCTTTGGCTGATGCCGCCGGAATGCCGTCCATCTCAAAGAGCAACATACCAGGCTTCACCGTAACGACATAATGATCAACTGCACCTTTCCCAGAACCCATAGGGACCTCACTCCCTTTCTTCGTAACTGGACGGTCTGGAAAAATGCGGATCCAGATCTTTCCACCACGTCTGGTATACCGTGTAAGAACGCGACGACATGCCTCAATTTGACGAGAATCGACCCATGATCCGGTCGTCGCTTTGAGACCATAAGAACCGAATGCTAATTCAATCTTATCCGTCGCCCAACGAATATTCTGAGCGCGGCCCTTATGCCATTTACGATGCTTAACTTTACGTGGAATCAACATACGTGTGTATTCAGATAGACGAAGCTGACGACGACCGTTCCGTACGGCGTGAACGATCACCCATACGGCCGCGCGAATCACGTACCGATGGAGTTGTGGGCTGATACTGCGCACGACGGTCTTGTTCAAAAATGTCGCCACGATAAATCCACACTTTTACACCGACGGCACCAGCGATGGTACGAGCCGTATCCGAACAATAATCAATATCCGCGCGCAGATTCGTAAGGGGAATCTTACCCCAAAGAAGCTTTTCCGTACGCGCGATTTCAGCACCATTGAGACGCCCAGCCACCATAATTTTTACACCCAAAGCACCCGCCTTCTTAACGCGCTCAATTGCCATTTTTAAAACACGACGAAATGGCATACGACGCTCCAGATCCACAATGACTTGTTGTGCAACAATTGTCGCATCAAGCGAAGCTTTAGGTACCTCGGATACATTTAGTTGGAATTGAATTTTTTTGCCTGGAAAGAAGGCCTTTAGAAATCTCTTCTTTAGATCTTCAATGCCGACACCGGAACGGCCAATAACCATACCTGGCTTCGCCGTTGAAATCGTGATATCGAGAAATCCGCGCGAACGATTAATAACTACCTGGCTCACGGCGGCCGCACGCAGTTCCTTACGAAAAAAATCACGGATAGAAAGATCTTCGCGAAGATTTTTGCGATAAACGGCGCCGCGGGCAAACCAACGCGACGGCCAAGTTGTGGTCGTGCCAAGACGGAAAGATGTGGGATGAACTTTGTGGCCCATAAAATTATACGTTGGTGGATGTTGCCGCCTTTTTTGAAGACGTCTTCGTGTCCTTTTTTGTTTTCTCTGCCGCTTCAGCCTTAATAATCGCTGCGACTTTTTTTGCCTTTTTCTTGCCTGGCATCGACTTCTCGTCCGAGAGAATTAGGGTAATATGTGTGGTCCGTTTACGAATCAACGCAGCAGAACCATGTGCTCGAGCACGCGTACGTTTCAGTGTTGCGCCTCCATCGGCCATAATCGTCTTCACAAACAAATTCTCGCGATCAAGCTTAAAGTTGTGTTCAGCATTAGCCATAGCAGACTGAAGTAACTTTAAAACAGGTCTGGATGCCGCTTTTGGCACAAATTTGAGATTAATTTCTGCTTGCAATGCTGGCAGCCCGCGGACCGTATCAATAACGAGACGGACTTTACGAGGCGCCATGCGAAGAGATTTCAACGATGCTTTGACATCCATATCAATTATTTGGACGCAGAGGCTTTACCCTCGAGCGATTTTTGAATTTTTCCGCCATGGCGCTGGAACTTACGCGTTGGCGAAAATTCTCCGAGCTTATGGCCGACCATATCCTCGACCACGATGACCGAGATATGTTGTTTACCATTATGCACACCAAACGTGAAGCCAACCATCCCAGGGGTGATGGTGGACGAACGAGACCATGTCTTCACAACGGTCTTATCGCCAGGTTTGAGCTTAGACACCTTTTGGAGCAATTTTGCATCCGTGAAAGCGCCTTTTTTGAGACTTCGAGACATAAATGGTCGTTGGTTATCTGCGTTTACGATCTCTACGACGCGTAATTATAAGTGCGTCGGATGGTCGATTCTTCTTACGCGTTTTCACACCAAGCGCATGTTTCCCCCACTTAGTCTTTGGGTACTTCAGACCGATCGGGTGCTTCCCTTCTCCGCCGCCGTGCGGATGGTCGACTGGATTCATAGCCTTCCCACGTACCGTTGGTTTAATACCACGCAGCCGCATCCGTCCAGCCTTTCCGTAACGGACAAGGTGATAATCAGGATTTGATACCGTACCAATAGTAGCCATACACTCTTTGAGAACATTCCGTACCTCTCCAGATGGAAGTTTAATCGTAGCATAGCGACCTTCAAGCGCCATAAACTGAATTTTATTCCCAGCACCACGACCAATCTGTCCACCCTTTCCGGGCGTGATCTCGACAGCGTGTACTGTCATACCGACCGGAATCTTTGTAAGTGGAAGACGATTCCCAACCTTAATATCTGCAGTATTCTTGGAAGATACAACTTCTTCGCCTACCTTGAGACCATCTGGGGCAAGAATATAACGTTTTTCCCCGTCCTTGTACACGAGAAGGGAAATGCGGGCTCCACGGTTCGGATCATACTCGATTGAATCGACACGGGCAGGGATATCGTACTTGTTGCGACGAAAATCAATGATTCGAATATATTGTTTTACACCTCCACCTTTATGGCGGACCGTGATTTTACCATTAGTCCGGCCAGCAAACTCTTTACGAATCATGATTAATGATTTTTCAGGCTCTTTTCGCGTGATATCTGAAAAATCCTGGACCGAGGAGATTCGGCGGCCTTTAGTAACGGGACGATATTTCTTAATCGGCATAATGGTTAGACACCATGGTAGAGGTCAATTTTCTGATCTCCTTTTAGCGTCACAATAGCTTTTTTCCAATTATTACGACGGCCCGTGATGCGGCCACGATGAACAACCTTGCCAATGCCACGTGCCGTATTAACACGCACGACCGTTACATTGTAGAGCGTTTCAACCGCTTTACGGATCTCCACCTTCTCGGCCGTTACTGGCACATTAAAAACGTATGTCCCTTTGGTGGCAAGCATCCCCGCTTTTTCGCTGACACGCGGCGAAAGAAGCAGATACGAAGAACGATCTATTCTTGCTGCAGCCACGCCAACTGTATTAGCCTCTATTTTCTTTTCGACTTTCTCAACCTTCGCCTCTGTCTTAGAGGACTTTGGCGCAACAATAGCTTTCGATGGTTCATCCGTCGGAGCTACTTTTGTTGTGTCTTTTTTCTTTATTCGGCTGAAGATTCCCATATCATCAAATATTACGATAAAGCGACTCAAATGCAGGCACTGTTTCCTTCCAAAATACGAGTGTTTGATTACCGACAACGTCCACAAGATTCAACGAATTCACAGAAACAAGTTTAATGTTTGGAAGATTGCGCACCATACGCAAGAGATTCGGATCCGATTTTGGAATAACTACCAGTGTCTTCCGCACGATAGGAAGTTTTGTAAAAAGTTCTACGGCAAACTTTGTCTTTACCTCTTTCGGTATAAAATCTTCAAGGATCAAAAGCCTGTCATCATGAACCTTATCGGAGAGTGCCATAAAAAGCGCTTTCTGTTTGGCTTTGCGATTGACTTTCACCGAGAAGTTACGTGTATTCCTTGGCCCAAATACAACACCGCCGCCCGCCCATTGCGGAGATCGAATAGATCCCTGACGTGCGCGACCTGTCCCTTTTTGGCGCCATGGTTTTTTTCCTCCACCGCGAACTTCGCCACGTGTTTTCGTGTGAGCGATCGGGCGACGAGCATTAGCTTGCTGAGCGACTACAACCTCGTGGACGAGCTCTGACTTAACTTTCACACCAAAAAATTTCGGATTGAGCTCAAGCTCACCTGTCACTTTGCCGTCCTGATTGTAAATAGTAGCTTTCGGCATATAATTTAGATCGTTCGAATCTCAACGACGGCATTTCGCGGGCCTGGAACTGCACCTTTGACGGCGATCACACCACCATCACGAACCTCAATAACCTCCAGATTCTTTACTGTAACCATATCACCACCCATACGACCCGGCTTTTTTGTTCCTTTTAACACGTGCTGAACGCCAC
Organism: Candidatus Uhrbacteria bacterium; assembly: GCA_003231955.1. GTDB lineage: Bacteria > Patescibacteriota > Patescibacteriia > 2-12-FULL-60-25 > 2-12-FULL-60-25 > SZUA-46. The sequence goes on from QIKL01000063.1 coordinate 41,346, forward strand.
CAGGCCCCGAAGACCCCGGCATTCGCGCCTGGTCCTTATGGCCATGTGATGCTGGATGGCCACGAAAGTGATATCGCCTAACCACGCCTTGAAACCCCTTTCCCTTAGACGTTCCAGTAACCTCAATCATATCTCCTGGCGCAAATACGACCGCATCAATCATGTCACCGCGATTGTATGCCGAGGAGTCTTCAACACGGAACTCCCGAAGAACTCTCATCACTTGCGGAAGATCCTTTTGATGACCAGCTTCTGGTTTTGAAGGCTTCTTCGCAGGTTGAAAACCAATTTGGACCGCGGTATAGCCATCATGGTCATCATTCTTCACTTGAGTAATGACACAGGGGCCAGCTTGAACCAAGGTCACAGGAACGACTGCGCCGTCTGGACGAAATACCTGTGACATCTCAAGTTTTTTCGCGAGAATGAATTTCATACATCCGTTATGAGTATGTCCGACAATGCGGACAGTTGTCTGGAATGAATCTGACAATACGTAAAGGCCAGAAGCGCGGATCATGTCCTGATGATATGAGCCACGCTTCTGGCCTCTCTGCGACGTGAAAGGCAATTGAATTGTAGATGCAGCGTTTGCTCCATTCACATCAAGGAGGTTATGCCAGTCTCACGTCGCGCGTGAGGATTTTCCGTTTTCACGGGTGGGCAACTTACTCCTTGGGATGGAACGAACGAGGGTACTGATTTTTATTTTTGATTTGAGATCTTTTAATTTCACGTAACGATCTATTCTTTTTGATTGATTACATTTTGATCTCGACATCAACTCCAGCTGGCAGATTAAGGCTCGTGAGCGACTCAATCGTCTTGGCGTTAGGATCGAGAATGTCGACAATGCGCTTATGAATTCGCATCTCGAACTGCTCACGTGCATTTTTATGAACAAACGTCGAACGGTTCACTGTCCATTTCTTCTTCTCCGTCGGGAGCGGGACGGGACCGACCACATGTGCGCCCGTACGTTCTGCCGTATCAATAATCGTGCGCGTCGACTGATCAATGATCTTGTGATCATACGCGCGGATCTTGATACGAACGCGAGGGACAGCAGCTTCCGTCGTCGTTTTTTTCGTTGCTTCAGCCATGGTCGTTCCTGTCCCGCCCCCTTTCGGAGATGAAATGCAATTTAATTATTATTTAATGATCTTGGTCACAACACCAGCGCCGACCGTACGACCGCCTTCGCGGATCGCAAAGCGTACCCTTTCTTCCATAGCAACAGGGGAGATAAGTTTGATCGTAAGATTTACAGTGTCTCCAGGTTGAACCATGGCAACACCTTCTGGGAGAGTGATCTCACCAGTCACGTCTGTGGTCCGGATGTAGAATTGTGGCTTATACCCAGTGATAAACGGTTTGTGACGGCCTCCTTCTTCTTTAGTCAAGGCGTAAACTTCAGCTTCGAACTCAGCATGCGGAGTAATAGATCCCGGTTTGCAAAGTACCATTCCGCGCTCGACATCTTCTTTTTTGATCCCACGGAGAAGTATTCCCGCGTTATCTCCGGCTCGTCCTTCCTGCAACTGTTTGTTGAACATTTCGATACCCGTAACAACGGTCTTGCGAGTCTCAGCAAATCCAACGATCTCAACCTCTTCGTTTAATTTAATCACCCCGCGCTCAATGCGGCCGGTGACAACAGTTCCACGACCTTCAATCGAGAACACATCCTCAATCGGCATAAGAAACGGTTTATCTGTATCACGAATTGGCTCTGGAATATATTCGTCCAACGCCTTCATAAGATCCAAGACCGGCTTCGCGGCGTCTTCGTCATTTGGGTTCTCCAACGCCTTTAACGCAGAACCACGAATAACAGGAACATTGTCCCCATCGTACTGATATTTTGTCAGGAGATCTCGGACTTCTTGCTCGACAAGATCAATAAGTTCTGGATCATCCACCATGTCCACCTTATTTAGAAAAACGACAATTGCAGGGACGCCGACCTGACGGGCAAGCAAAATATGCTCACGAGTTTGCGGCATCGGACCGTCCGTGGCGGAAACGACCAAAATTGCACCATCCATTTGAGCGGCGCCCGTGATCATATTCTTGATATAATCAGCGTGCCCTGGACAGTCGACGTGTGCGTAATGACGCTTTTCCGTCTCGTACTCCGTATGCGCCGTTGCAATCGTAATACCGCGCGAGCGGGATTCCGGCGCTTTGTCTAGGTCCTCAACCTTTTTGGTTTGGGCCTTTTGACCGTGCGCGGCGAGCACTTGAAGAATGGCCGCCGTAAGCGTGGTCTTGCCATGGTCGACGTGGCCGATAGTCCCGACGTTGACATGTGGCTTTGAGCGATCAAACATTTCCGCCATAACTTTGGCTAAAATTAGCAACCCTTTGATAGGGTTATTTACCGAGGTTTATAAGAGTGGCAAGACTATAACAGGTCTTACTTTTCCGCGCAAGACCAGTTGGGGGTACTAGCAAGAATTTAATTTTAATCATGATTTTCATCATCAACAGGCTCCAGATAAAAACGTTCTTCCAGCGGAATATCTGAAGAATCCGTGTCCGAAGAATCCAAAGATTCTTGTGTATCAAGAGGAATTTTTGTGACGTGATTTACCTGCTGACCAGAAATTGCAGGACTCACGGGAACGGATTGCGGATGAGCCGGCTGCTGCGAATGGGCAGGATGCCCCTCTCCTATCATGGCCTCAAATTGCTCAAGCGATAAAACGACCATAGGTTCTCGACCTGCGGGATCGGTCATAATAACAGGGACGCCCAATTTTCGGGCAGATTCAAAGACGCGTTGGATAGACATATATGTGTATGAAAGACACTTCACCACACGGAAACTTCTTCGGCAAGATACCTCATTAACACAACGAAACATCCGCTTATAGAATCCGGAAATTACCTACAGGAATCTTTTTTTATACAAAAGAGCAAGTTTTCACCCGCTCTCTTTTTTGATCTTATTTTTTACTACGCCCTTCGACAATTATTGCCTGAACACTCTGCGGCACTTCTTGATAATGATCAAATTCCATTGAGTAAGATGCCCTGCCCTGAGTCATGGAGCGGAGGCTCGTCGCGTAACCAAACATTTCGGCAAGCGGGACGAATGCATCAATGACCTTAGCACCCATACGATCTGTCATCTCATTGACCTGCCCACGTTTCGAATTGAGATCACCAATAACGTCACCCATGTACTGTTCCGGCGTTATACATTCAACTTTCATGATCGGTTCAAGCACAGCTACTCCGCCCTTTCGGCATGCTTCCTGAAATGCCATTGATGCAGCAATTTTGAAAGCGGCTTCAGACGAATCGACCTCGTGGTAGGAACCGTCAAAGAGTGTAACTTTAACGTCGACGAATGGATAACCAGCGACGACGCCCCGCGTAAGCGCTCCTTGGATACCTTTATTGATCGGCGTGATATATTCGCGCGGGATGATACCGCCTTTGATCTCATCAATAAATTCATACCCCTTCCCACGCTCCTGTGGTTCTACACGGAGCCAACAATCTCCATATTGCCCACGGCCTCCAGACTGACGGATATATTTACCCTGCGCTTCCGCCGCCTTCTTTAGTGTCTCTTTGTATGATACCTGTGGTTGACCGACGTTCGCCTCGACTTTGAACTCTCGTTTCATTCGATCAACAATAATTTCAAGATGGAGTTCGCCCATACCAGCTATGAGAGTCTGCAATGTCTCTTCGTCTGTACGAACGCGGAACGATGGGTCCTCTTCAGCGAGTTTTTGTAGGGCAACACCCATCTTTTCCTGGTCGGCCTTTGTCTTTGGTTCAATAGCAATCTCAATGACTGGCTCTGGAACAGTAATAGATTCAAGCACAACTGGATAATCCTCATCACACAACGTATGCCCGGTAAAAGTCGATTTTAGACCAACGGCCGCAGCAATATCACCCGCATAAACTTGCTCCACATCCTCGCGGTCATTAGAGTGCATCCGCACAATGCGCCCAATGCGTTCCTTTCCGCCAGTCGTCGTATTAAGAACGTACGATCCAGCCTTAATGGTGCCAGAATAAACACGGAAAAAAATAAGTTTCCCAACGAACGGATCGGACATAACCTTAAAAGCAAGCGCCACAAACGGAGCGGAATCATTTGCTGGACATCCAACAATCTTTTTTGGATCATCGACATCATGACCTTGAACTGGCGGAACATCAAGCGGACTCGGTAAGTAATAACACACGGCATCGAGAAGAAATTGTACACCTTTATTCTTGAGCGCAGAACCACAAAGGATTGGAAAAATGTCCTGTGCAATCACAGCTTTACGAAGCACAGTACGAATTTCGTCGACAGAGAGCTCCTCGCCCGAAAGGTATTTGTTCATAAATGCCTCATCCGACTCCGAGAGCGCTTCAAGAAATTCGTTACGTGCAGCCTTCGCGTCATCAAGCATATCGGACGGAATATCAATTTCCTCAATTTGCTGGCCCATCTCATCCTTGTACATCTCAGCCTTCATAGTGATGAGATCAATAATTCCCGAGAAGTTTGCCTCAGAACCAACGGGAAGTTGAATTGGATATGAACGCTTATTCAAGCGTGTCCGAATGGACTCTACATCCTTCTGAAAATCCGCACCCATGCGGTCGAGTTTATTTACAAAACAGATACGCGGCACGCTGTACTTATCTGCCTGGCGCCACACAGTCTCAGACTGTGGTTCTACGCCAGCTACGCCGTCGAACACGGTAATTGCACCGTCAAGGACACGAAGTGAACGCTGGACCTCAATTGTAAAATCGATATGCCCTGGCGTATCGATAAGGTTCAAACGTTTCCCCTTCCAAAAACATGTCGTCGCAGCCGCGGTGATTGTAATGCCACGCTCGCGCTCCTGTGCCATCCAGTCCATAGTCGCCTCACCCTCATGGACCTCACCGATTTTGTGTTTGCGTCCAGTGTAAAACAAAACACGTTCGGAGACGGTTGTTTTTCCAGCATCTATGTGTGCGATAATCCCGAAGTTTCGGGTATTCTCTAACGTATATTCACGGGGCATATATTTTTTTGAAAAAAATCAACGATACTATAATGAAATACAAAAAAGGATGTTCAAACCGTGACGACGCGCCGCCCTCGAACATTCGTCGTTCATACTCAGCGCGCAAAGTGAGCAAATGCACGATTAGCCTCGGCCATACGCTGAACATCCTGCTTCTTTTTGACAGCATCACCCTGATTTTCAGCGGCGGCAAGGATTTCACTCGAGAGTTTTATCGCCATTGGTTTCCCCTTTTTGGCCCGCGCAGCTGTAAGGAGCCAGCGGAATGCGAGCTGTTGCCTGCGCTCGGCGCGTACCTGAATCGGAATCTGATAGTTTGCCCCACCGACGCGTTTAGATTTCACCTCGAGTATTGGTGACACATTCTTCAACGCCTCAGTAAAAACCTCGACCGCGGGCTTCTGCGATTTTTCCTCGACAATCTTCATCGCATCGTAAACAACTCTCTGCGCAACGGATTTTTTTCCGTCAGACATCACACTATTGATGAGCTTCGCAACCACTGGAGAATTATATTTCGGGTCTGGAAGAATGTGTCGTTTTGGAGCTTGTTTTCCACGCATAATCAATTCAAAATCATCTGTTACTTCTTGGCTTCCTTCGGGCGCTTTGTGCCGTAGAGCGACCGGCTCTTGCGGCGCGTCGAGACTCCCTGCGCATCATACACACCGCGAACAACGTGATACCGAACACCTGGGAGGTCTTTCACACGACCACCACGAAGCATCACAATAGAGTGTTCCTGAAGATTATGTCCTTCTCCCGGAATATACGCGGATACTTCCATCCCGTTCGACAGACGGATACGCGCGATTTTGCGCAAAGCTGAGTTTGGCTTCTTCGGCGTCATGGTCGTAACTTTTACGCATACGCCGCGCTTAAATGGAGAGCCGCGACGATAAATCGTCTCCTTGCGGTGGAGGCTATCCAACTTAAACTGAAGAGCTGGACTCTTTGATTTAACCGCCGGAGTTCGACGGGGATGTTTCACTAACTGGTTAATGGTAGGCATGAAAGTAAATGTGGCGAAAATATAGCAGTAACATAGTCAAACCGTCAATAGGCAAACATCATACAACGAGAAGCGTAAGTAAATGCGGAAAAAATAACTCAATACAAACGATTCCAATCAACAAACCGTAAATGGGATATGCTCCGAATCGATACCACGTAGATGGCTTATGAATAATCCAGATCCATGCACTCACAAACGGAACCAACAAATACAACAAGAACGATTGTCGAGCGACCAAGAGTGAAAGGACACATAGAGTAAGCAACAAGATCATAACAGGAAAACGCGCGTCCACAGCGTCACGAAAACGGTAAAACAACTCACCAATACCGACAAATAAAGCACAGGATAAGATGATCAATGTCATCGCTGGCGTTGCCGTGAGCTGGCGCAGACCAACTTCAAGTCCAGCCCATCCGAGAAATAGTGAAATAACGACGAAAAATACGGAAACACCCAAAATACCGCTCCCCCATCCTGCGCCATGACGGCGAGCAATCCATGCCATTGCAGTAGCGGCCGCAAATGGAAGAAAGACAGGCCATCCGAGCAATGCCGCTCCATACAATGCAAATGCGATAGCACAAACGGCTAGCTGACCGACGTCCTTCGTAGACGCTTCGCCAGACGGAAGCGGGAGACTCGGCCGCGTCTCAAGATCAATCGAAACATGATCTAAATCACGTTGCATTCTCCACCACACAAGCCACGAACCGAGCACAAGCAAAAAAATGACCTGTGCAAACGCATCGGTAATCGACGCATGCGGCAAACGATCAATAGTTGCAGCCGTGAGACCCGCAATCGCGACGATCGCAAACGCGCCGACGGTCCGCGTCGCGAAGCGCTTCATCAGTACAGCAGAACCCGTAATACGAATCCATGCCAATGTCGCGAGCGCGAGCGCGCTTGCAATGGTCAAGATAGATGCTTCTATTGCCATAAAACTTACATCAGTCTGATATCCAATAGGTGCAAAGAATCGATTCTGTTGAAGCATTGTCCAGTATCCATCTCGTTGCATTGTCACGAGCGCTCCGAACATCTCAGTACTAAGAACAGCTGATCCGCTCGCGTGTGTTACCACGCCACCAATCCAAGAAAGACCTGATAAAAGAAAAAAACAGACAAGATACCACGCAACAGAACCAACAATGGCGCGTACTATACTGACGCGAGAAACAAAAAAAATAAACAAACCGACAGAGGTCAGAATTGGAAGAAACCGTGTCAGAAAAAAGATTGATGCGGTATGGGGCAATATTCCCACTGTCACGATGCTAAGAAGCACTTCAAACGGTGTAAAAATCGGCGAGGAAATTGAATGAACCCATATTGGAAGAAAAGAGAGCGCAAGTGACAGTGCGAGTGCTGCACCCGTTATCCATGTTGACCGAGAAAGAGACACCCCCAAACGCTCCCGTCCGATAAAACTCATTATGAATGTAAGGCCGACAATACAGAACACGATCTGCGGCAGGACACCGTAGATAATGGCACTTGGAAACGGAATAATTCGATATAAAAAGATGGACGAGATGCCGGCAATAATTATAGCGAGAGCAATAACGGCCGACACACCATCCCCTGCCTCCAACGATCGCCGCGCTTCCGGCAGCCATCTCATAAGAGAATATGAAACGTTGCGATACTAGCGACAATTCGAATTGCCCACTGGAACAGTCCGACAAAGATACCGAATCCGCCGAGTGCATCTGCAAGGATTAAAAAAAGGAGAAGCATCGGTCCGCGCGACTCGATAAACGTCCGTACAGCCGTATATTTTGGATGTGCCAAGAATGCGAGAAGAACTTTTGATCCGTCGAGTGGTGGAAGTGGAATCAAATTAAACACCATAAGTGCTACATTCAGTTGTGCACATACATCCAGAAGGATTACAAGAAGATTCCCTGAGGGAAAAAACGGACTAATAAACGAAAGGGCAATAATCGAAACAATCGCAAGAAGAAAATTACTCAGTGGACCTGCGAGTGCGATCGCAACAGGACCCCATCTTGGCCACTTGAGATTGTACGGATTGTATGGGACGGGTTTTCCCCATCCGAATCCGATCAGGAGAACAGCAAAAAAACCGATCGGATCAATGTGCGCGGCGGGGTTTAGTGTGAGCCTTCCACCACGCTGGGCAGTGGTGTCACCTAAAAGTAATCCGACCCATGCGTGCGCAAACTCATGAACAGAAAGCGCAATTAAAAATGCAAGAACCCACGCGGCGAACACAAGCGGCTGACTAAATAGGAGGTTGAACATGCACCGATTCTAAATGGTGCGTCAACATTCGACCAGTATCTAGATCTTGCCAAAAATAATAATGCAATCTATACTGCGGCCACACCACTATGTCCCGCATTGATCAGCTCACTGGGCGCCGCGCCAATTTTGGCCAATCCCGTAGCCACTCAAACATCGCCACCAAACGGCGTCAAAATGTAAATTTGCAATCCATCCGCCTCGGAGGGGTAAAAATTCGCGTATCTACACGAACGCTAAAAACGCTAAAGAAACTCGCTGAGATAGAACAGGGAGAACGACCTTCAAAAAAGCAGAAAAAAGCCGCCAAAAAAGCAGCACGGAGTGCAGAAGCGAAAAATACATAAGTAAAAAAACTTAATTACCCGCCTTGGCTGGTATTTTTTTATCTGCGTAATACTTGACAGAAAGGCAATATTCTGACATCTTCAAATGATTGTTCTTTCGCTTCTTTTAATCACAGAAAGGAGTCGCCATGACGGCGAAAATTATTCCATTCCCAAGAAAAATTCCATGCGCTATCTGTGCGTGGTGCGACAGCGAGATCGCGCCCGACCGCGTATGCCATGATGGAACAGATGTAATCTGCCCGACATGCATGGCGGAGGACTGCGATCGGCTCGCATGGGATTCGGAACGGCTCGTCATGTGGCACGAGCTCCTTGCGCCCTTCATCGCCGTCTTCGGAAAAAAAAGCGCACGATGTCAGGTCGAGCGCCTACTTCCACAAAAATTGAGCTTTTCCGTGACGTTCGCCATCCTTTCTGAGCTGCACTGGATGCTCAAAGCTCGAAAGGAAGTCATGCAGATGACCGACGAACAAACAAAAAAAATAGCGCGGGCGGAAAACGCGCTTCATGAAACGCGCAGACTCATGCGCCGCTTCCTCAAGCTCCAGCATGAAGATGCTCAGTAAGTTAGCTCAACGAAACACCCCGTCTCTTAAAAAAGGCGGGGTGAAAATTTTTATATATTTGATATTTAAGCGGCTTCGTGTTGATCGGCGGAACCGTATTTCTTCTCCAAAAATTGAACGTTCTTTTGCTGCGCCGTGATTGCTATTTCGACATCGTCAAGCTGATCCAAAATTTCACGGAGGGGTTCAGAGAGTTCACGGCGCTGCGATTTTGACACATCTTCTAGCTTATCGGCCCTAGAACGCATCTCATTTGCCGTGTTTGCCGCCGTCGCGGTTCCTGAAAAATATTCAGGATACACAGGCGGCTTGTCGATAACGTCAGCATGCTTTTGGAGACTATCAATCTCCCATTCTTTCGGCGTTGAAACAGTTTTCTTAACCTGCACCATGAGTTGATCACGTTTCTGTATAAGCTCATCACGCTCTTTTACGAGATCATCCAACTTCTTACGCTGACCCTCGATATCTGGCTGTTCTTCATCTTCTTTTTTTTCCTCGGATTCTGTCTGAAACCAAGGGTTCTCAACCAGAACTGCTTGTCCAGCCTCTATTTGGCTAACAGCATCTGGGCTTTTAAGGCGCGCATCAATCTTTTCACGAAATGTCTTCAACTCCACGTACTCGACATCAAGTTTTTTTGTTGGCAACCCGGCCTTCTGATGAGCATCAACATCTTTTGATAGATCTTGAAATTTATCTGCGAGAAATTGATTCGCCTCTTTTGTTGTCACATACTGCGCGTCTGGACGAAGTCCAATAATCTTTTCTTCCTTTTTGACAATCCCTTCTCGCTGATCTGGAATAGCTGGCGGAAGTTTTTTTTCGGTCTTTGGTGCTTCTTGTTTTTTTCCCATCAAACGATCAAAGAATCCCATAGAATTTTTACACATCTTAATGGATTATATTGTCATAATAGCAAAAATTCCATGTTTTGTCAATAAAATTAAGATATTTAACCAAAAAATCTCACTTCTGGATACTTCGCGCCATAGCCTTATGAAGGCCGCGATCAAAAATGGAAGGAATAATCCGTTCTGGCGTTGGATGTTTGACGAACGAGGCAAGAGCTTTCGCCGCACGAAGCTTGATCACGTTCGTGACCTTACACACGCGTTTATCGAGCATACCGCGAAAAAGGCCAGGATAAACGAGTGCATTGTTTATTTGATTAGGAAAATCGCTCCGTCCTGTAGCAACAACAGCCGCACCTGCCGCATATGCAATATCAGGAAGAATCTCGGGGACAGGATTCGCCATGGCAAAAATAATCGAATCGGTGCGCATCTTTCTCACCATCTTCGACGTAAGCGTACCAGCAGCTGAGACGCCGATAAAAATATCCGCACCACATAAAACATCCGCAAGATCCCCTTTAACATGGTATTGATTCGTATATGCCGCAAGTTCTGCTTTAACGTCGACTAAATCTGGACGGCCGGCCCAAATCGCACCACGCCGATCGCAGCTGATAATATCCATAAATCCAGCGACCCGCAGAAGCTTTGCAATGGCAATGCCGGCTGCACCAGCACCGTTTATAATAATCCGAACCTTTTTTGGCACAGTACGACCCGTTGACACCATTGCGTTCAAAATACCCGCGAGTGTCACAATTGCTGTCCCGTGTTGATCATCATGCATGATAGGAATCTTCATACTCTTGGACAAACGATCTTCAATCTCAAAACACCGTGGCGAAGAGATGTCCTCAAGTTGAATCGCGCCGAATGATGATTCTAATGCATGAACCGTATGCACAATCTCGTCTGTATCCTGCGTCGCAAGGACGATCGGCACCGCATCAATCCCAGCGAACCGCTTAAAAATCGCACACTTCCCCTCCATGACGGGAAGTGCGGCAAGCGGACCAATATTGCCGAGCCCGAGAACAGCGGATCCATCCGAAACAACAGCAACGGCATTACGACGCCATGTCATCGTATCCGCGAGTGCTGGACGTTTCGCGATTGCCAAAGATACCGCGCCTACGCCTGGAGTATACACAAGGGATAGGTCTTGCGGTGTATCAATTCTTGTCTTTCCGCAAACCTCAATCTTCCCATGAAGTTTTTTATGTAATGCTAGAGCTTTCTGCGTCGTATTCATTTTTCTTTTCATAAACTTACTTGTCATCCTAACCAGGGCAGAACATTATGAAGGACTTTTAAAAAGACTTAAAAAAATAAAATTCGCTCACTTCACCGTCGCAAAAGAAATAGCATGGGGGGGGTCAACCAAACGGGCGCTCAAGAGTCTTCGCAATGATCACGATCACTTCTTCGACAGTATCGACGAGATGGATGAGATCAACTTCTTCCCGCTCGACGTATCGATGATTTTTACACATCGTCGTATTAACCCAGTTCAAAAATGGTTGCCAAAATGCTTTTCCGAACAAGATGACCGGCACGTTCTTTGGAATTTTACCAGTTTGTACGAGTGTCACCATCTCAGTCATCTCATCCATGGTCCCAAATCCACCGGGGAAAAAAACATACGCTTGTGACGCCGCAGAGAGCATAACCTTGCGCGCGAAAAAATAATGGAACCCCATCCCCTTTTTCACCCATTTATTAGTGCGCTGTTTGGTCTGAAGTTGGATATTTAATCCGACCGATTCTCCACCGCCTTCAAATGCACCCCGATTTGCAGCTTCCATAATACCAGGACCGCCACCCGTAACCATCGTGTATCCTTTCTTACCGAGTTTATAACCCAACTCATGTGCCTGTTTGTAATATCGGTCATTCGGCATAGCACGGGCACTTCCAAAAATCGAAACTTCACCCTTAAGACGCGAAAGGAACTCAAACCCTTCAATAAACTCCGCCATAATACGAAAAATTCGCCATTGCGGACTTTCAGTAAAAAGCGGCTCTTCCGTGGGCATACAGACGCTCCCTGGCGAACAAAGCCAATTCGTGTACCGTTTTGCACCCGTTTTCATCGTCATCGCTGTAATTTTACGCGCGATCTTCTTTACCTTAGTCTTTGATCGTTTTTTGGCAGGCATAGGTTGAGACATCGTAGCACGCACGCGGAACGTACGGGATAGGCAAACGGATTCATCAAACTTCGTCAAAAAGATGCGGATCACTCAAAACTTCCTCGACGGAATGGAGGAACGCTTCAAGCTTATGTCTCTGCCAGCAAGGACCGAGCGAGAATTTATCTGGTTGCTCGCCAACACGACGGAATTCGATCGATTCAATACCACGATCTAGATTAAAACCTTCATGAACAAGAAACATCGCCTGTAACTCATTGATAGGAATGTGCCTCTTGCGGCTAAAAACCGCACTAAACTCTACCGAATGATCAATAAGGCGCAGACGTTCCGTGCAACTGTCCAAAAGATAAATCCAGGATGCAAGCGTCAAAAGTATCACAATCGTAAGCTGAAACGCATTAACCATCGGGAGCATGAGTACCATGATCATGATGATCGTGAGGACAATGGCGACCGCGAGAATAATAGCCCCGCCCAATGAAACAAGTTCTGCCCGCACTTCACGGACACATTCTTTTTCATCATCATCGTCGAATTGATTGCGCTTAGGCGCGAGCGCGGCAAAAATCTGTGACATATAGCCAAAGAATAGCAAAACCCCCGGCATCTGCCGAGGGGGTTTTGTATACTTGAGACTTTGGACTACAGAACGGCGTCCTTTGCGGCCTTAGCCACGCGGAACTTTACGACAGTCTTAGCCGGAATCTTGATCGTTTCACCCGTTGCTGGATTGCGGCCCATGCGCTCCTTGCGGTCCACCTTCACAAGTTTACCGATACCCGGCACCACGAATTCACCCGAGGACTTTACCAACTTGTACGCCATGCTGGTCATGGTCTCGAGAACCATCTCGACATCTTTTTTTGCGAGACCGCTCTTATCGGCGAGTTCTCGAATAAGCTGAGACTTTGTCAGTTTGGCCATATTGTTGTGGTCTAAAAAAATAAATAAAATGAATAAATGGATGAATGATTCGCACAGTATAAGTGTGCCGCATGCGAAAAACAAGGAGAAACTGCAGAAAACGTCAAGAGGAAGCCCAAGCGCGGCACATGTATCACTCAATAATACGCTTAAAAGCCCAATAAAACATAGAATCCTAAAAAGAAAATACAGTGCGAATACTTGATATCGCCGCTCATCTCAGGTATAATCTGCTTACTCTATCGGGCTATGGCGCAGTTGGTAGCGCGCTTGCATGGGGTGCAAGAGGCCGCGAGTTCGAGTCTCGCTAGCCCGACCATACGAAACTTTCAGAGCTTTTTATGAATGAAAAGGAATGCTCATTACGCGCCGCTGATAGTACACTCGCATTTTTTCTTCTATTTCAAAGTTGCATTAAAAAAAACAAATAAAACGCGAAGAATTCTTAGACAAAAACTAAAATCCGGAGAGTTGGCGAGATGTTCGGTTCCGCTCCTAAGTGAGCACAACGTCTTGGGTCGCATCCGGGGGTAGATTACTCCACCGCGGTACGCCCAGGACTGAACGCTGCAGGACCGTTGCCGCTCCCCCACAAGAGAGCTCAATGCGCGTAGTCCTAAGAACATGATTTAGCCCGAAATCTCGTTCCAACCTAATGTCTCCGGATATTCCAAGCATGACGGGAGAGAAAAACCATGTCAATAAAACTTCCTTCATTCTTATTCAATTAAAACGCGCCCTCCTTTTTTAACGAAATCGCTTCTCGTCGTACTGAATCGGATCCAATGCCGCGTCAACTTTGAGGATTTCCGCAGAGGTAAACCAGATTGCGATCTCGTTCTTTGCCTCATCTACCGTTCCCGATGCATGAATCAAGTTTCGAACTGGACGACTCTGTTTATTCGAGAGTACATACGTATCCAGAGAAAAATCACCACGAATGGTCCCTGGTGCGGACGAAGCCGGCTCCGTTGCTCCCGCGATTTTTCGTGTCAATACAACGGCTCGTTCTCCCTCAAAGATAGCAGCTGCGACTGGTGCGGATGCAAGAAATTCAATAAGACCATTTTTGATAGTCGTCCCATAAGCGATATGATCCACATACGGAAACGTTTCCCCATCAGCTTCATATTTTGCTTTTGCTTTAGTAAAAACGCCCATCATCCACTCTTCGGTTAAAGCATAATGCCGATCAGCTTGATCACGTGTAGGTTGAAGCATCTTCAAGGCTACAAGCTTCAATCCAACTCGCTCTAAACGGCCCAATATCTCACCGATAAGACCCCTCTGAACTCCGTCAGGTTTCACTAAAATAAGCGTTTGTTCCATATGTTTTGCCGGACTATAACAGCTCTCCATACACGAAGCAAGCCTCCAAATAAACAAAAGCCCTTGTCAAACTGGGTATTTCTTGATAGGTTATGTATATTCTATTCATTTTGAACGAATAATTTTGCTATGGGACTCCCTGGACACCGTCGAACAAGCTCTGATAAACACCGCCGTGCTTCGCACTTTGCATTAGAAAAGCCGCCAATCTCCAAAGACAAAAAAACAGGACTTCATCATCTGAGCCACCGCGCCGCTCCAGGCGCCACGGAATATAACGGCATTAAAATCCACCGTAAAGGGAGCCAACGCAAAATCGAGAAACTCATCAAAAAAGCGGAAGCACCTCGCAAACAAAAACACGAGCACTGAGCAAACTATCTCAACGTACCTTCGTTCTTTATGTCCAATCGCCATCTTGCGAGAGCTATCACCCTCCAATCGCTCTACGAGTGGGATTTTCATGATGGAAAACCAAACCCATCAGAGATTATGACGCGCAACCTCAATGAGTTTGCACCAACGCTTGATGAAAAAGACTTTGCAATGAAACTCATTGACGGAGTTAAACAACATCAAATAGATATTGACGCGACGATCACCAAATTCGCTCCGGACTGGCCACTTCCAAAAATTACGACTATCGATCGCAATGTCCTCCGAATCGGAACATACGAGCTTAAATTTGATCCACAGATCCCATCAAAGGTTGCAATTAACGAAGCGATTGAGCTCGCAAAAACCTTTGGCGGAGAATCTTCTGGTAAATTTGTAAACGGCGTACTCGGCGCCGTCTTCCGCAATCAAGCGGCTCAAGGTATCCAAAAAGATGCCGACAAGCCAAAAGAAGAAACAAAGAAAAACGAAACAAAAAAGGATGAAGAAAAATAAAAAAAATTAACCCGCAACGGCGTCGATGATGCGAACGGATCTATTCCGTACACGTCACCGCTGCCGTTCTCACCACAAAAATATGAACGACATTATCAAAGATCTCGACGTCCTTGAAGAGCGTCTGGGACACACGTTCACGGAACAACGCTATATCATTGAAGCGCTAACCCATCGCAGCTATCTCAATGAGCATGCAGATTTTCCGTATACGCACAATGAACGCCTAGAATTTCTTGGAGATGCAGTTCTCGAACTTATCGTAACAGAACATCTCTATGTCAAATACGCGAATCCTGAAGGCGACCTCACCAACTGGCGCGCAGCGCTCGTGAATGCGAAGACACTTGCTGGCATTGCAACACAACTCCAATTTGAAGATTTTCTCCTTCTCTCCAAGGGTGAGGCGCGAGACAGAGATTCTAAAGCGCGCATGTATATCCTTGCAAATGCGATTGAGGCAATTATTGGCGCTATTTATATGGACGGAAAGATGGAAGCGGCAAGCATATTCATCCATACCCATATTCTATCGCATCTCCCCTTCATCCTAAAAAATGAACTGTATATCGATCCAAAAAGTAAATTTCAGGAAACTGCACAAGAACTTCTTGGAATCACGCCAAACTACCGTGTACTTGAAGAGGAAGGTCCAGATCACGCTAAAGAATTTACTGTCGGCGTCTTTTTGGATAAAGAAATGATCGCCGTCGGACAAGGATCGTCCAAACAAGAAGCGCAGGTCGCTGCTGCTGAAGCGGGACTGAAGACCAAAGGCTGGAATCATCCAATTGGAACGAAATAAAACTGCTTTTACCCATTCCATTCCGTTGTGTATGGAATTTTATTTTAAGCAGTGTCATAAAGAATCCGAAACTCTAGATCCTGCAAATATTATTAAAATGCCATGGCGGGCTATACTCAATATATATAGTCATCCTTTTCTGCTCTATATTAATGAGTGACTCAAATCAAATTACTGCCCATGAAAAAAAGTCGGCCAAAGCTCTATGTATCTATACACTCAGTCTTGTTGCCGTAGCAGCGCTGTTTCTCCTCGTATCTCTTTTTGTTCAAACACATGAACATGAAATGCGATCATTCGCGGAAGTTAGCGGCATGCTTGGCATGCTCTTGTATGTAGGAATCACTATCCTTGCGATTGTCGTTGCACCCATCTCAACACTTCCACTTATTCCAGTTGCATCTGGTATGTGGGGATGGTTCATAACCGGAGTACTCTCGATTATCGGCTGGCTCATCGGTGCGCAAATAGCTTTTTTTCTCGCGCGCCGCTTTGGTAAACCTCTTGTACAGAAATTTGTTTCTATCGAAAAAATAAATACATTTGAAAAACGACTACCAAAAAAACACATCTTCTGGACAGTTGTCTTTATGCGAATGTTTATTCCTGTAGACGTACTATCCTATCTGTTGGGACTCCTTTCATCCATGAGTGCCCTGTCATATTTTTGGGCGACAATTATTGGTATAACCCCATTTGCCTTCATTTTTTCATACGCGGGGATACTTCCCATTCGTCTACAAATCGCTGCATTTTTTGTGGCAGGACTAATTGCCATTCTTGGATATAGACATGGCGCGCAACCTGTATCATAACGCTGCGCCACCATTGTTACACATATTCACATACGACACGCTTGTCATGTACCTCTTGCATATTTTTTTATTCGTGATATCATTTGAACAATTATGCAAACGAAAAAAATTAAACAGATTAAAGTGGAACTCAAAAACAAAGCAGCGCTTATCCAATGTGCCGAGGAGTTTAATATCGTCGGTGATCTAACTCGACTTAAAATTTGCTACCTTCTTTGCAGAAATGGAGAGCTATCCGTTGGCGAAATAGCAAAAATTATTGATGTCTCTATTTCCGCTGTTTCACACACGCTTCGAATGCTCAAAGAAGCAAATATTGTAGAAAATCGCAGAGATTTTCGCCACGTTTATTATCAACTTAAACAATCACCTATCGCCGATAGGGTCAGGGAGCGACTCAACGTACTATGAAAAATTTTGATCTCATTATTATCGGCGGCGGGGCGGGTGCATTTTCCGCCGCAATCCGCGCAAACGAATTCCATGCCAAAACGGCAATCATTAATGCAGGATTGCCGCTTGGCGGCACATGCGTGAATGTCGGATGTGTACCGTCAAAAATACTTCTGCACATAGGCGAAATCCTGCATCATACAACGGATCATCACATTCTAGGTATTGAACTTGAAGTGAAAAAAATTGATTTTCAAAAAATCATACAAGACGAGCTTTCACTTGTAGCAAAGATGCGCCAAGAAAAATATGAAAACGTATTAAAAAATTTAGAATACGTAACGATGATTGAGGGAAAAGCGCAATTTATTTCTTCAAATGAGATAAAAGTAAACGGCGAAACATTACATGCAGAAAAATTTATTATTGCTACCGGATCTACTGCAAATGTACCGCCAATCGACGGTATCCACGAGGTTGGATATCTTACACATATAGAGGCTTTGCGCCTAAAAAAACAACCAAAAGAATTAGTCGTCGTCGGAGCGGGACCGCTCGGTTTGGAGTTTGCCCAAATATTTTCACGCCTTGGTACAAACGTGACTATCTTGCAACGCGGCAAATCAATTTTTTCACCTGCTGAAAAAGCGCTCACCGATCGCCTTGCCGATATCCTTACAAAAGAAGGAATCATCATCAAAACACAGGTTGAAATAAAAAAAGTGCGTAAAGAAAATAATAAAAAAGTTATTTCCTATACGATCAACGGCGCACAAGAAGAAGTATCTACGGACGAGATTCTTTTAGCGGCGGGCAAAACGCCTAATACACAAGAGATTGGTCTTAATGCGGCCGGTGTTGAGGTTGATACGCGACAGGCAATTATCGTCAATCAAAACTTTCAAACATCAAATAAACAAATTTTTTCAGTCGGTGATGTAACAAATGCACCTATACGGTTAGAGACAACCGCGGGGCGCGAAGGAACATTTGCTGCAGAAAATATACTCAAAAATACGACTCTTTCTATCGACTACGATACTGTACCTTATGCTATTTTTACCGATCCACAACTTGCAAGTGTCGGATTGACAGAGGAAGCACAGATAAAGCGAATGGGAACCTGCGCATGCCGCACCGTTTCGTTCGCTGACATTCCCAAGGCTATTATTATGCACCGTACTGATGGAATTATTAAAATGACGATCCATCCAGAGACTAAACAAATCCTCGGCGTACATATTCTTGCGCCAAATGCCAGCGAACTTATCGCCGAAGCGATGGTGCTCTTAAAAAATAAAAATACTATTGATGATGCGGTAAACTCTTTACCCATATTCCCGACACTTTCCGAGGCGATAAAAATCGCCGCACTTTCTTTTACCAAGGATATCTCTACATTGAGTTGCTGCGTATGAGGCTCTCTTTACGGTTTTATTTATTATCTAAAAAATATTTATTGCTTAAATATTTAATTGATAGATACTAATAAAGAAAAACCAAAAGAACCTCTTAGAACTACCAAAAAAATACCAAGTTATAGATATCTCTTTAAGAGAGACTGTTTTGAGCTAGAGTACAACACCCAAAAATTCATGTACAAAAAAAATCTAGTGCACATTAATTTTCTGCCTCTAAAAATTCTTTTAATTTATTAAGCGTAATCCTTCTCATACTTATCTCGTTTTTTTCTTTCTGTGTCAGCTCAGCAAAACTTTTAAGAGATCCTTCTGGTTGAAAAATTGAATCCCATCCAAAACCAGATTTTCCAACTGGAGAGACAATCGTACCATTGATAGAACCTTCAAAATAATATATCTCTTTAGAATTTTTCGCATAACCAATAATCGTCTTGGCTTCTGCTCTGCTATTTCCCAATTTTTCAACAATATTAAATAAGCCGTCATTCCCAAGTGTTTTCATAAACCATTTTATTAATGGTCCCGGCAACCCATTGAGACAATCAAAATATAAAGAAGTGTCTTCAACGATACATTCAGCTTGTTTATATTTTAAAGCTTCTAGAAGTTTTGCCTTAATAATCTCTTTTGCATCAATATCTTGAATTTCAGGCAAATCAATATCACATTGTTCAATGTTTGGAAGTATCGCACTCATTTCTGCAAATTTATTCTTATTTCCCGTAATAAAATACCGTATCATAATAATGGATAAAAAATAGTATTACTTAATATTCACCATATCAAAATTTTTTACTCATCATTTTTAACATAAATACAAATTTACCATACGGC
Organism: Candidatus Uhrbacteria bacterium; assembly: GCA_003231955.1. GTDB lineage: Bacteria > Patescibacteriota > Patescibacteriia > 2-12-FULL-60-25 > 2-12-FULL-60-25 > SZUA-46. The sequence goes on from QIKL01000063.1 coordinate 61,009, forward strand.
TATTTTAACATTTTAGATCCTCAATCCCAAATTGGAAGGCAAAAAGGCAAAACCTCTATACTTAGTAGAGCTTTATCTTAAAAGAAAGTTCATGGAATTAAAAAAGGGGGCCGCAATAGCATGTCGCGACCTCTCCAAAATTTTTCTAACTCACAACACAGATTGCCGCTAGAACTCGACATCGGGATCTCGACGGCAGTCCCTGTACTCATCCTCTTCATCCAGACGTGCGAACTCCAATCGACACCGCCTGCAGTACCGCGGCAATGGATGATCCGCCGTATCTTGTCCCTTGCGGAGCTTGGTCGAAAAATACATTCTAACGTCTACAAGATGCATGCGCTCTGGCCGAACGAAACCTCCCACTTCCCACTCGTCGTCGTCTTGCGACAACCAATGCAACGATGTCACAACAAACACAAAGGAAAAGCCACTATGAAAACGAAGTAGTTTTTCCAAATAACGCTAACAAAGAATGGTTAGGCACGCACCATTTTTTATGGGATAAGAATTTTTTGCGCTCTTGGTTAAATAAACAAAAATCAACTATTTATCTTTTTGGGCTTGCCGCTAATGTGTTTGATATCATCAAT
>QIKL01000021.1 GCA_003231955.1 Candidatus Uhrbacteria bacterium
TAGGTACTAGACTAGCATCTCTCTTATCTCTTCTTAATGCCAAAGACTAGAATTTTACTCTTGGCTCCTCTTCCTCTTTTTCTCCCTCGTCCGCGTCAATCTTCTTTTTAATGCTACCAAAATAACTTTCATCCAACTCAAATTCACCAGAACTTTTTTGTTTTTGTTCTTCTTGAAATCCGTCCAGCGTAATTTTGAATCTCCTATACAAAACATTAACCGTATTCCTGTTCACTCCGAACGATCTAGGCTGCCTGGATGGATGTCAAATCAGCTGAAAACATCTTAATATTTTTGTTTACCTTATGTCTTACGCTCCACAAATGCGGTAATTCCAACAAGAAACGGAACGCTCCGCGCGTGAATTAGTGTTTGTTTTGAAAAAAAGGTTCGGATTTAGTAAAATAAAGCACCAGAATAAAAAATGTCGACATTTTGTCGACATTTTCTATTCTGGTGGAACTATACGATTCCGTTTAAACTTATTTAATCAAAAATTTTTGAACTTTACGAGTGTCTCCGTGCTACCGCTTTGCAACGAACTATGCCTGCGGAAGGCTTACTAAAAAAAAGAAAACTGATGTATTATCTCAAATAGTCAAAGCCGTTCCTTGACAACTAAAAAAGGAGATAAAAAAATATGACGGATAAAAAGACAACTCAACACTCGCTCAAGAAAGACAAGTATGTGAATACCCGCGGAGGTAATTCGCATTTTCTTGATATTTATTGCTGTAAGTGTAATCAGCATCTCGTCCTTTATCAAAAGGACGGGCATGGCAGTTTACTTCGGATGTATCTGGACCGAATCCTCGAGCCACAAGAGTTTCTTCTCCTGCAATCAAAGGTAGGCAGTAAAATTGAAATGCCAAATCTAAAGTGTCCAAAGTGTAATGTACTCATTGGTACACCAATGCTTTATAAAGCGGAGGGAAGGTTAGCGTTTCGACTCGTTCGCGGCTCGTTCGCAAAAAAGAAAAGTGAAGGCGTTTATCCACCCTTACACCAAAACCAATCCCATGGAAAAGGAGAAGGCGATGAAGACAGAAATTAAGCCGCCGAACGTAATTGACATTTGCAAGAAAGCAAACATGTCCGTTGAAGATGTTAATGCTTTCCTCAATCTGTTGAAGCGTTCAACGGAGCCATTCTTAAAACGCATTAGCGTCATTGAGAACGGGATCATGCGCTACTACACAGTAGAAAGAAGGGGTATCGGTATCCTCAAAACCGAGCATGGAAAGTTTTGGCAGTATAGTTTTGCCATTGATGACCGTTGGGAGAAATACTCAGTAATCGTCAAAGCAGAGCTCGATAAAAACCTGCTCATCCCCGTGTTCAACAGTAAAGACAAACTTGTTTTGCGTACCGATTCTGGATGCGAAACAGGACAGGTTTTCGGCGATCTGACGTGTGAATGCCACGACCAGTTTCATCTCGCACTAAAGACGCTTGAGGAAATCGGAGAGGGAATGCTCATTAATATTCCACACCAAGACGGGCGTGAAATGGGACTAACCTTCAAACTAGCGACACTCTGGATTCAGGATGTACTTGAAATTAACACCGTGGAGTCAGCAACTTTGCTCGCTCCCAGCGGCGTGATCGACATTCGGACATATTCGGGCGTCATCTGTATATTAAAGTTCTTCGGCATCTCAAAAACATGCCGGATTAACTTGGTGACTAACAACCCCAAGAAAGCCAGGGTGTTTGCTGAGAACGGTTATACGATAGCGGATTATACCCCTATCGTTATCAAGCCTAATAAGCACACCGAAGCACACTTGAAAGCAAAGCAAGATTATCTTGGACACAAGGGACTCATCAAAAAAGGAGACTAAGATGAAAGCAAATGATCAAATCCTTGAACGAATGAAGTCGCATAACACGCTCTTGTGTTGTGGCCTTGATCCGGACATGAAGAAAATGCCATTTGAAATTATAGGAAAGCAAACTTCCGATGAGGACAAAATGTTTGAATTTCTTCGAGTCGTGGTTGATGTTACGGCATCGCATGTGTGTGCCTACAAGGCCCAAAAAGCTTTTTTTGATGTGTTGGCTGGTGGCCATGATGTTTTAAAAAAAAATAATTGGTTACATTCACGCATCATATCCAGGTATACCTGTCATTGTGGATTGCAAGATTGGCGATATCGAAAACACGATGGCGGTGTATATTCAAAATCTGTTTTATTTACTCCAAGCAGACGGCATCGTCATCAATCCTTACATGGGTGATGATGTCGTGATTCCACTTGCCGAACTGGTCGACAAGTCTATTGTAGTGCTCGTCAAGACAAGTAACCCCTCAAGTGGAATTGTCCAAGATGTGGCACTTCAGAACGGCCAGCCACTCTGGCACCATGTGCTCAACCTCGTGGTGAATCGCTGGAATTGTAACACGAACATGATTCCTGTACTTTCTTCAACTGTCGGGCTAAACATGATGGAAATCCGATCGCTTATTCCAGATAGGATGCCGATTCTGCTTACAGGAGTCGGTGCACAAGGCGGTAACTATGCTGATTTGCGTAATCTTCTCAACTCCGAAGGTATTGGGGTATTCGTTAATTCGTCTCGTGGCATCCTCTACTCGCAAAGCCAGCAACCCTGGCGAATTGCGATTGAGGAAGCCGCGGTTGGATTGAAAGAAGCTCTAAATAACGAGAGGAGGATAAGATGAGCAAGTTTCTACTTCTCTTGGGACCGTCAGGTGTTGGTAAAAGTTTGATCATCGAGGAATTGCTCCGACTAGATAGTAGGTTCGTTTACATTTCTCCATTTATGACTCGATCACTTCGAGAAGGAGAGAAAAATAAAATCTCCATAAGTAGCGAAGAGATGGATGAAATGTGGAATAGTGGAGAGCTTTTGGTGATCAATAAACTTTACGGTATTCGTTACGCAACACCTCGACTGCCAATAGTGCAAGCATTGGCACAAGGCAACTTTCCAGTGCTTGATTGGCCGATCAGTCGAATAAAAACGATGACGCAAGCGTTTCCGAATCAACTCTGCGTTATATATGTCTCGCCGCCTTCAATCGAAGCCTTACGGCAACGATTGACCAAAGACGGAAGAGACATGGACGGACATCGCTTACGAAGCGCGCGCGAAGAGTTGAAAGCATACGAATCTTCTCGATATATCGGAGTTTGTAATTTCGAGATTATCGCGGAAGAAAACCAAGTACCGAAAATCGCTCATGCGATCCATTCCAATTATCTCCAGTTCCTTCGTCAGTAATCCTAATCTCGCAGTTCCATTTCAGAGATTTCTGAATGGACTGCGAGGTTTTCTTTTTTTAGCAAGCCTCCCGCTCCCAAATATAATTTTAATGAGACCAACGAGAGCGGGGTGGAAATTCATTTTCCCCACACCCCTTTTTCTTCCCGCCCCGCTTGGACGAAACATTAGCACGTCTCCGCCTGCTCTAAATGAGCAGAACGCAGAAAGTAAAAATTTTTTTACATTTTTTGTTTTTCGCCCACTACTATTTTTTAATCTTAAAGGAAAGAAAAATTCTTCTTGATGCATAGTTCGTTACAAAGCGGTAGCATGGAGACACTCGTAAAGTTCAAAAATTTTTGATAAAATAAGTTTGAACGGAGTCGTATGGTTCCACCAGAATAGAAAATGTCGACAAAATGTCGACATTTTCTATTCTGGTGGACGTTGCAGGATTCGAACCTGCGACCTCTCGGATGTGAACCGAACGCTCTAACCAACTGAGCTAAACGTCCTGGACATCGCAAATTATGCGTGGATAGTACACAATACCCACATGACTGACAAGCCTTCTTGCCCCACCATTGCCGACGTCCTACACAACGCCGCAGATGCGCTTCAACCAAAAAAAAATATCTGTGCCACAAATAAAGACATTGGCCGTCTAGAGGCTGAGATTCTTTTAGCCTATGCGCTAAAAGAAAATCGAACATGGCTCCTCACCCACCCATATTACAAACTCCGAACTTCAAGTTATACGCGCTTCCGTTATCTTATCGCCCGCCGAAAACGCCACGAACCTATCGCGTATATTCTCAGAAAAAAGGATTTCTATGGACGAACATTCCGCGTTACAAACGCTGTACTCATCCCACGACCAGAGACAGAACAAATAATTGACATAGCAAAAACAGCAGACCCGCTGGTGATCTGGGATGTGGGTACGGGTTCTGGCTGTATTGCTGTGACGCTTGCCATCGAATTTCCAAATGCGCACATTCTCGCCACAGATACGAGTTCCCGCGCACTCGCTGTTGCCCGTTCCAATGCGAAGAAATGGAACACCACAAACATTACCTTCAAAAAATGCAATCTCCTTGATCACACAGCTCTTGATTGGTTTGATGTGCACCCAGCACAAAAGTCACATTTTCTCATCACGGCCAACCTCCCGTATCTCCCAATTAAAGATACACAAAAACTCGCACCCGATATCGTTCAATACGAACCTGCTCAAGCTCTCTACGGAGGATCCTGCGGAAGTGAACTTATTGAAAAACTTTTACGACAAATCGCGGCGATCAGCCTCAATATGAATATCATTTTTGAGTGTGACCCGCCTGAAGCGCTACGGCTTGCGCGGCTTGCGCGGTCACTTTTTCCGCATGCCCGCGTCTGTGTCTCCAAAGACCTAGCGCGCCGAAACCGGATACTCTTGATTACGCCAAACCTTTAATGACGCGAATATCGGCACCAATAGTGTTTAGCCGTTCTGCAATTTCCTCATATCCGCGTGCAATAGAATAAACATTACGAAGGATTGATGTGCCTTCGGCAGCGAGCATCGCAATCAAAATAATAACTGCAGGCCGAAGTGCTGGCGGACACACAACTTGCGCCGCCTTGAGTGGTGTCTTTCCGTAGACAAATACGCGATGCGGATCCGCGAGCATCATATTCGCGCCCAACCGATTCAACTCCGTAAAATAAATAGCACGGTTCTCCCACATCCAATCATGAATCAATGTCGTTCCAGCCGCCTGCGTCGCGATAGGAACAAAAAATGGAAGATTATCAGAGTTAATCCCAGGATACGGTTGGGCATGAATCTTATCGTGCAAAGCTTTGAGTTTTGATGGATACACTGTAATATCGACAAGCTCTGTACGATTGTTCTTCGCGAGATACGGCTTTGAAATCTTCATACGTACGCCCATTTTGCGTAATTTGAGGAGCTCTAATTCGAGAAACCGGATCGGACAACGATGAATCGTAAGCTCGGATCCCGTAGTGACGGCCGCACTCACAAACAACATTGACTCAATAGGATCTTCACTGTTCCACCATTCAATCGGACGATCAATCTCTTTGATCCCGTGAACTGTAAGGACTGTAGTCCCGATTCCGTCGACTTTCACGCCAAGTGCCTCAAGAAAAAAACAGACATCCTGAACTTGATAATTCGGCGGCGCGTAGCGAATAATCGTCTTTCCAGGAATAAGTGCCGCGGCAATGAGCAAATTTTCTACTGCCGTGTCACTCGACTCATACATGACAATATCCGCAGGTTTAAGCTGTCCGACGCGAATCTTGTACGCATTTTGTCCCGATGTAATTTTTACACCCAGTTCCTCAAGGCCGTAGCGGTGTGCGGCAATGGTCCGCATCCCCATCTTGCAACCGCCAGCGGATGGGATCTCGAACTCGTGTTGACGATGGATCATTGAACCAATAAGCATAATAACCGAGCGAGTCTTGCTTCCAGCCTCGCGGTCCAATCGATCGAGATGAAACATCTTCGGAGGCCGAATTTCTAAAATATTTGAACCTTTCCAAGAAGTCTGCACTCCAATGCTTTGCAGAACCTCAAGAATGCGTGAGACCTCTTCAATGCGCGCAATACCATGGAGAATAGTGACATTTCGATTAAGGAGCGCAGCGAAAAGTAGACCCATAGATCCATTTTTCGAAGTATTCGTGATGATCGTACCATGCAGCTTACGGCCACCATGAACCTCAAAATCAACTGAATCATCAACCGAGACAATCTTATGATCTAAAACGTCCCCCAATTTGCGCAAGAGGTCAATCCCCATATTCTGCTTACCATTTTCCATACGAGCCAGAGCGCTTTGAGAAGTTCCAAGAACGTGAGCAACCTCAGACTGAGTCAATCCACGCTGTTCGCGGATCCGACGAACAAACGCACCAACGGCGCTGCGTTCATCGGCAAGCTGTTTAGCGGATGATGCCTTTGTCATATAAAAAAGTATATCATACATGATATACTTCAAACTTTTTTTAGGTCAATGTTGCTCTAACGGCGTCGACGTTGCAGCGCCTGAAGGATTCCCAGATACTGACCCATCCAGCATAACCTCAATCCACGTCGTCCCGCGATCAAAATAAACATCCGTCCCGTCGAGTCCTTCAAATTGGACATGCACACCAAGCGCGCGTGTCCAAATAACATCAAATTTCCTACCATCTCGATACAGCGTTGCCTTCCCGCGCCCAGTTGTCCGTATCTTGAGCCGTCCTTCACTATCTATTACGGATCCGTTTGTGTGTAGAACTATAATATTCTTAGCCTGAACCTGCACTCCATCCCGATCCTTTTGGAGCCGACCTGCCTCAGATCGAAGATAGACATTCTTTGAACGTTTATACGTCCAAGCTACGCTATATGAATATGAATGACCATAATTCAGTGCCGGCCCGTTCTCGGTTCCACGCACGCTTGATGTCGGGCTCTTTAACGGCTCGTCGGCCTTATAATGCCAACTGCGAAAATGGCCAACTCTGAAACGCTTTGACGCATCGGCCTCATGAAGCAAATCCGTACGTGTGAATACATTATGCGGTGCAGTATGGTTAGCGCTACGCCAAAAATATTTTCCGTTGAAAAACTCATTCAGATCACGAAATCCCGCCAGATTCGAAATCTCGTTCAAACTCTGCGGGCTACCTCCGACGTGCGCATACACCGCATTCAGACCATCGGCATAGTCCACAAAATACGGACGAGCACTTCGTACTGGACCGATCGCATCTATAGTCGTCGTCGCATCAAAAACGAGGAGATATCTTGAAATCCCACCTTCCACTGGAATCTCAAAGGCAAGATTCGCATGCGCTGGACCGGAAAGCGGACGTGCACCTATATAGTTCTCAACCATCACGGCATATGGCTGGAGTTCCGCATTGACTGGTTGAACAAAGATACCGTCCAGAGCTCGAGGGACAAGAATATCCGTCGACGTCGCGGATATCACGACAGTCGAACTAGTTTCAACCGGAAGCGCAGTAGAAGTAAACTTGCGTCCCTGACCGGAAATAGCAAACCATAAAAGCCCAACAATGACGGCAATCAACAAAACGGCCCCAAATGCCAGAAGCGGCCAGGACCGTTTGATCAGGGTCTCAATTGAAATACGGACCTCACGATGTTCCTCCATGGATATGTCACCCAGCGACCTTCTTGGCGGCGGATTCATCCGGCTTGTCCACTTCTCCCTCGGCTTTTTTGATCTCGGCTTCAGTCTTAATCGTCGAAACATCAGCAGCAGACATTTCTTCGAGCTTCTTTAGTTGCTCATCAGTAAGCGGCGCGACGACCGTAGCGACGGTCACATCTGGATTTTCTTCGATCTTCACACCCTTTGGGAGATTAAGCGAAGCAATTGTGATAGCCTTATCAAAAGTAGTTAGCATCGAAAGATCAACCACAATCTCATGCGGCAAATCTGCTGGAAGACACGTGACTGTTAGTGCGTCAAATGAATGAACGAGCGTTCCAGCTAATTCTTTGACCGCCTTGGATTCGCCAACAAACTTAAGCGGCACTTCAGTCGTCAGTTCTTCGTTCATACGAATCTGCTGAAAATCAACATGTACAGGAGCCATTGTAATCGGATGAACCTGAACCTCTTTGAGGAGAACCTTAACAGGCGCCGCACCATCTAATGTCACGTCGACGAGGGATGAAGTCCCTGCATTTCGGAGCAACTTACGAAAATCCGAAGCATTCACTTGAATAGCCTTGGATTCAATACCATGGCCATACATAATCGCCGGAATATTCCCGGTGGCCATAACCTGTTTTGCTTGTCGACCGAGCGCCGTCCGACTCTGTGCTGCGAGTGTGTATGACATAAAATCAGTGGCAGAATTATAAGAGAATCAGGCATTCTTGTCAAGCAAACCTTTGCAAAAGGCTAAACTCCCACGCTCCATGAGTCGATGCACAGCAATACATTCGTCACTCGAAACTGAATCTGCATTCGTAAATCGCAATGCGTCCTCAATTTCAAGATCTGTAACGAGTCCAACAGAACTAACAGATCCATTAGATTCAAGGACGACAGCGAGAACCGACTGCCCACAAGACTGGCATGAACAGTGAAAAAGTCGCGTTGAGCCATATTCACCAAGCAAGCGGACTCTCGTCGCATCGTATGCGGTGTGGCAGAGCGGACAGTGCGCAAGCAATCGCTCGGAGTGCGGCTGATCCATATATTTCATGCTACCTGCGGGAATGATATTCCGCAATAACTAAAGATCGACGAACCCGATATGGGAACGTCGATCAAAAAACGGTTGAGATCGGTCGTGCTCGTAACAAGGTCTCGTAGTCGCTACAAACCCAGTACGTCGGTTACTAACTTTATAATATCCATCTTCCTTTGGACGCGACTATTGCATCCTGCGGCAAGAAGCTTGACGTTCATCTCTTCGTCGGATGATGCAGCAAACATCATTCCGGTGTAGGTTTTTCGGATCTCCCGAGCCAAATCTACCATATTTGCAACGTCGAGAGGTAACGATGCTAAATCGTAAATTGGAACGGATCCGTCGAAAACAATCACTGTGAATCCACGAGGATCTTCTCTATACGCTTTCCATCCAGCATCAATGGTTGGCGCAATAACGAGACGGATTTTCTTCCCAAAGAGGCGACGAATGGCGCGCTGCCAAAGAGGGTTGTCTTCAATATAGAGAACGCTCCGTACCTCTTTTGAAGTCTCTATCATATTAAATCCTTCTCCTAGAACCGGAAGACATGTCCGGTACATATCAAAGTACAAATGATTGATATCGATACCATGAAACAACCATTTCGTCAAAACGCTGCGTCAAAAAACATTACGCCCATGAACGGCGATGGATTCCGCAATGGCAATCGCGATAAACGTTACAACAATGGATGACGCGGCAGCTGATAAAAATGGTAATGGAATCCCCGTGACTGGCATAATTCCAAGATTCATTCCAGCATTAATAACAAGATGAAAGAGAATGAAAGCCGCAATCATAACGAGTAAGATACCAGCAAACGCGTCTTCCGCCTCCATCGCGATCCGAATGAGGCGGTACAATAAAAACAAAAAAGTCACGAGGATCACACCGACTCCGACGAAACCAAGTTCTTCTCCGAGAACTGCAAACATAAAATCTGTCGAGGCTTCAGGCAAAAAACGTAAGCGCGCTTGCGACCCTTCCCCGATCCCCTTGCCGAACCATCCACCAGAACCGATGGCAATTTGCGCTTGTGCAACGTTATATGATGCACCGTATGGATCCGCAGCTGGATTGATGAACGAGGTGATTCGATCGCGCTGATATTGTCGAAGACCGAAGCTCCAGACGAGCGCACTCGCCGTCAAAAAAGTAAGAAGTAAAATCCACCATGCATGACGCGGTAGTCCACAAAAAATGACAGCGGAGATCCAAATGGCAACGAGGACCATGGCAGAGCCAAAATCAGGTTGAGCAAGGACAAGCGCCATATAGGCACCCGTCGCAAGCGCACTTCCAAAAAGCGATGTCCACGTCAGCCGTTTATGCGCGTGACGCGCAAAATATGCGGCGAGGAAGATAGCAAGAAATATTTTTGCGATCTCGACAGGTTGAAACGAAAGTGGACCTATGACAAACCAACGACCAGCATTTCGCGCCGTAGTCCCCATAACAAGAACAAGAGCGAGCATCCCAGCGCCTCCGAGATAAATCGGCAATGCGAAACTTCGAATCCGACGATAATCCAAAAATGGTGCACCAAGCACGATGACAATACCAATGACGACGGCAAAGAGTTGCTTCTTTAGCTGAAAAAAATCCGTGCTCCCCTGCGAGATGTTAATACCATAAATCGCAAGCAAACCTATTGCCGTCAACGCAAGCGCAGAAAAGAAGAGAGCCCAGTCGTACCGAGCATATATAGCAATCCAGCGTCGCATGCTCCCGAGCTTGCCACACCAGCCTCACCTTGTCATTCATTCATTTTGCTCGGAATTTTATTTAAAATACTGCGTTGGGAGATACGCGGACGGATTGAGCAGATTAACCTGCGGAATTACCTTTGTCTTACTCACGCTCGGCAAATTATCCATCCACACCATCTGAATAGGCCGCTTTTCACCTGGCTGAATATTTTTTACAGTAATCTGATTAACCGCGATAATACTATTCCCCCGGTATAGCTGAACAATAAGATTAACTTTCCAAAATCCATACGCGGTATGATTATCGAGCGTAAAAGATGTCTGACCAATACGTTTTTTTCCGATTACGATATTTGTATCGTATGTAATATTGTCGAACGTCATATGGAATCGTTCCGCAGCAAAATTCTTATAACTCACACCGACAAATTTTGAATCGACACGATGCCATCGAACATTGTCAACGACTAACGTTGCACTCCGCCCACCGAGCGCCTTTGGCATATATCCAAGCTCTGTCAGAACCTGTGTGCTTTGCGGAAGAACGTATCCTGACCGTACGGGAGTTTCTTCACCAGATATATTAAAATGATAATTAAATTCAACCCACCATTTGTCATTCGGATTCGTGACCTTGACCACCATGTTGTACCGATGATCCGTAGACTGGAATACCGAAACATCAGACGTGGAAACATTTTGTGGACGAGCACTGCCAAGTGCAGTCAAAAGCTGCTGATTCAATGCAACCTGCCGCGTAATACGAGACTCCCGCGGATAAGAAATCGCATACGCATCAAGCGCACCCCATGCCGCGTATCCCCAAAACAACACATTTAACCCGATAAGAGATCCGTACAGCAACCGACGTAAAAGCCGTTGATTCCGTATCCAAAATGACGCTACTTTGAGCTCTCCCGTGGTAAAACCACCAATCGGGATGTCATCGTTATTTGCCATACTATTTTCAGTGTACCACGCTACATTGCGTATACGCGATGTAGCGCGTCTACACGCCTTAATTCGCATGTGAAAACCATTCAATCCGTATTGTTTGCAAAAACAATTTTCGCAATTATGATGAGCACTCAACGTTCATCTGAACTTTCTAATGCCGCTACCGTTGCCTTTCCAAAAATATGATAATCTCACATACCCCCTTCACGAGACCGCGGGACCACGCTACCATCTCCGCATCTTAACTATACTTATGGCAACCAAAAAACCCATCAAAAAAAAACCGTCTGAATACGGTGCAGAACAAATCTCCGTCCTTGAAGGATTAGAGCCCGTACGCAAGCGCCCGGGTATGTATATTGGCTCAACTGGACCAGATGGCCTCTTTCATCTTCTTCGCGAAGTCGTAGATAATTCGTTCGACGAAGCTATGGCTGGATATGCAAACGAAATCACGCTCACACTCCTTCCTGGCGATAAAGTTTCGGTTTCAGATAACGGTCGCGGGATTCCAGTAGATATCCACAAACAGTATAAAGTCTCAGCGCTTGAGCTCGTCATGACCAAACTCCATGCCGGAGGCAAATTCGGCGGCGAAGAATCCGGATATAAAATATCAGGAGGCTTGCACGGTGTGGGTGTCTCGGTTGTAAACGCACTCTCAGATTGGATGGAAGTCATTGTGGAACGCGACGGTGGAAAGTGGAAACAAGAATATGCACGCGGCATCCAAACGAGCAAAGTGAAAGAAATCGGGAAGAGCAAACGTCACGGGACAACCGTAACTTTCAGACCTGACCCCATGATCTTCACCGAAGGAGTCTCCTTTGATATCAAACGTGTAATCGACCACTATCGCCAGCAGTGTTATCTCACCAAAGGAGTCCAGGTAACGATCGTGGATATGCACGAGACGAACCACCGCAACGTCTACACCTTTTATTTTGAAGGCGGGGTCGCATCGTACGTTGCATATCTGAATCATGCCAAACAGCCGAAACATGAAAATATCTTTTACGTTGAAAAGCAGGTTGGCAAATCAGAAGTCACAATCGGACTCCAATATACCGATGACTATAGTGAGACGCTCTATGCCTTCACAAATAACATCATCAATCCAGAAGGTGGTACGCATGTTCAAGGCTTTCGCACGGCGCTGACACGCGTCCTTAATAATTACGCACGGAATAAAAACCATCTTAAAGAAAAAGATGACAATCTCACTGGTGAAGATGTACGAGAAGGATTAACCGCAGTCATTTCGATCCGCTATCCCGAACCACAATTTGAGGGCCAAACCAAAGTTAAACTAGGAACACCAGAGATTCGTGGAGCCGTAGAAACTGTGATGGGCGAAGCACTTGCGACCTTTTTAGAGGAACATCCCAAGGACGGCGAAGCAATTATTGGGAAGTGCGTGCTCGCCCAGCGTGCTCGCGCCGCTGCTCGCGCCGCGCGCGACACCGTACTCCGAAAAGGCGTACTTGAGGGACTTATGCTCCCCGGTAAACTCTCAGATTGTTCATCAAAAGACCCCTCACTATGTGAGCTCTACATTGTTGAGGGCGATTCGGCAGGTGGTTCCGCAAAACAAGGCCGCAACCGCGAGTTCCAGGCCATCCTTCCCCTGCGTGGAAAAATTCTCAATGTAGAACGTGCACGGCTCGATAAAATGCTCTCAAATAATGAAATCAAAAATCTTGTAATCGCACTTGGAACCAATATCGGCGAACTCTTCGACATCTCCAAGCTCCGATATCATCGAATCGTAGTTATGACCGATGCCGATGTTGATGGCGCACATATCCGTACACTCCTCCTTACGCTTTTTTATCGCTACTTCCCCGAGCTTATCCGTCAACGTTATATCTATATCGCCCAACCGCCGCTCTTCCGTATAGCCAAAGGGAAAAAAGTAAAATATGCTTTCTCGGACGATGAACGCGACAAAATCTTAGAAGAATTCAAAAAACTAAAAGAAGAAAAGGCGAGAGAAAAATTAACAGTCAAAAAGCAACAATCAAAAATTGAAGAATTAGAATCAGAAACAGAGATGGAGGAAGTATCTTCTGTCACTGGCGTTAGCATCCAACGTTATAAAGGTTTAGGTGAGATGAATGCAAACCAACTTTGGGAAACAACAATGGACCCAGAAAATCGGCTTATGAAAGTCGTAACAATTGAAGATGCAGAAGAAGCAGATACAACATTTGATACGCTAATGGGGACTGAGGTTGCCACGCGTAAAAAATTCATCCAGAGCCACGCCAAACAAGCAAACTTAGATATTTAAAAATTTGTAAAGATGGATGTCGTCATCTTAGCCGCGGGTCGCGGCACACGTTTGCGACCATTGACCGATACAACCCCAAAACCCCTTATCCCTGTTGCTGGTAAGGGACCGTTATTACATACTCTCGACGCTATTCAAGCACATGTGAACCGGATTATCCTCGTCGTCAACCACCTAAAGGAATCTATCCATAAAGTTGTGGGCGAAGAATGGAATGGACGGCCCGTGACGTACGTAACCCAACATCGTTTAGATGGAACTGGCGGCGCGCTACGCCTCGTAGAACCATTCCTCCGCTCCGAACGTTTTATGGTCCTAAACGGCGACGATATCTACGATACGGATGATCTACATCACCTTACCCGCCTTGTTCGCGGCGTACTTGTAAAAACACAAACTCTTATAAAAGAAAGCGACACATGGATCATTAACAATAATCGTCGACTGATCGGACAAACAATCCATTACGCAGGAGATGTTAGCGCGATAAATACCGGAGCATATCTTCTTGGTCATGAATGGTTCGAGACCAAACCTGTTATTGTTCCTGGAAAGACGGATGAATGGAGCCTACCGCATGCGATTCCCCAGCTCCTCGGCTCGTATGTCTATTACGCCGTTGAAGCAATATGGTACCCGTGCGGCACACTAGATGAACTCGCCCGCGCCGAAGCGGCTCTCGCTCCAAAAAATCTCTAAACCCATAAAAAAATGCAATCATAGCCCGCTTGCCATTTTTTCTATTCCCTGCTATGCTCTCCGCCAGATAGCCCTGGGAGGGGGCTTTTTAAAAAGCAGCGGCATCTCCCGACAATTCAACTCATCAAGATATCGCCCTAGGCGAAACAGAGAGAAAAAATATACAGAAAAAAAACCATCAAGAATATGAACCTCCTAAAAATATTAACCGATTACCTTCGCTCGGTGCAGAGCGAACTTCGGAAGGTTTCATGGCCTTCACAACGAGATACCATCCGTTACAGTGCGATTGTAATTGGGATTAGCCTCATAACTGGCGCCTTTTTTGCGACGCTTGACTATGAATTTAACTTGCTATCTCGAGCGGGCATTGCGGCTCGGGACAAATATATCTCTCGACAAATCACACCCGCCCCGTCGACTGTACAAACAACATCAACAAAAACTCCACCTGCCGCGCAGACGAACCCGAAAATCAATTTCAACGACGTAACACCAATCACAACGCCCGCGTCTGGAACAACAAAAACAATTAACTAATAATACTATGCCAAAACAAACTCTCGAACTCGGTCGACGATGGTATGCGATTCATACCTACTCCAATTATGAAGAGAGCGTCGCCGATAACCTAAAGCGCCGTATTGCAACGATGAGCATGCAGGACACGATCTTTAACATCATTGTCCCAACCGAAAAAAAGATTAAAATCAAAAATGGGAAACGAAAACTCGTCGAAGAAAAAATTTATCCTGGATACGTCCTCGTTGAGATGATTGTGACCGACAATTCTTGGTATGTCGTGCGCAATACGCCAAATGTGACAGGTTTCATCGGAACAGGAACAACGCCGACGCCACTCGCCGAAGCCGAAGTTGCCGCACTTATGAAAAAAATGGCTGCGACCGAAGAAGCAGTCTTCTCTATCGACCTCCAGCCCGGGATGCCTATCAAAATCGGCGATGGACCGTTTAAGGGTTTCGAGGGTAAAGTTAACGAGGTCGACGGTGCGCGCGGTAAGGTCAAAGTTCTTGTTTCAATGTTCGGTCGCGAAACGCCTCTTGAATTGGATTTTACGCAAGTCAAACGTGTCTAAGACACGGATGGCCCACGAATGATGTGCTTCTCGTCATTCGTGTCTCCATCAATTAACTAACAACTATGGCCAAGAAAGTAAAAACCCTTATCAAACTTCAAATTCAGGGTGGTGCGGCAAATCCTGCTCCACCGGTCGGTACGGCGCTTGGACCCCAAGGTTTAAACATCGCAGAATTCTGTAAGAGATTCAACGATGCGACGGCCAACCGACGCGGCGAAGTAGTCCCTTGTCTCATCACGGTGTACGAAGATCGCTCATACGACTTCATTTTAAAAATCGCTCCGGTCCCGGAGATGCTAAAAAAAGCCGCGGGGATTAAAAAAGGTTCCGCAAAATCTCTCCAGGATAAAGTAGGTAAAATCACCACAGCACAAATTCGCGAGATCGCAGAAAAAAAGATGCCAGATCTGAACTGTCATACGGTCGAAGCCGCTATGAAACAGGTTAAAGGAACAGCCCGCAACATGGGATTAGTAGTAGAGTAAAGATCTATCTAATCAATCAGCTTATAGCTATGCAACCAACAAAAGCCCGTCCTGCGGGCTTTTGTGTTAAACTTTCAGCATATGCCAGACGTCCCTCAAGCAAATTTGCCGACACCTGCCATTCCGCCGGCGTCGCCAATACCTCAACCTAAACCGTCAAAAACTCCAAAATCTCCATCACCAGCACCATCATCAAAATCGGAAGCCCCAAAACCCCCAACTACTCCGCCTCCAACAGCCTCAAATTCTGTAGATCCAACACCACTCAAACCATCGACCGTTCATCATAAGATATTCGGCATTTTCGTAATTCTTACATGCCCCCTCATTTTAATCGCACTTGGATTTATCTTATGGCCTATGCTTAACATTCTCCAACAGCCAACGCATCCAGCGACGGTACCTATCACAACAACAACACCCACCACACTAATAGTGACCTCCACTCCACCAATCGCGCATAACGAAACAACTTCCACATCCGCGGTACAAGCGACCTCAACAGCACCAACGATTCACCAACTCGGTGAGTCGGTCGTGTTATTTAAAAACGATGCCGCACTCTTCGCGGGACATAATGGACACACATACACAATAATCGCGATGAATTTTAACGATTCCCGTTGCCCTGCGGGTGTCCAATGTGTCTGGGCTGGCGAACTCGGAATGACACTCCGTATTCAAAAATCAACAAGTGAATCCGTTGATGTTTATCTTGGCATGTCACGCGCAAAATCAGTCACTGCCTACGGTCTAAACATTCACCTCAACGATATTTCCGAAGAAAAAGGCGGATTCGCTGCAACTATCACAGTCAAATAAAAATATGATTCTCGAACAAGACAGCAAACCTTCAAATGAACTAAAACATACTCCACTCGCCGCCACGCTCTCAAAAGAGATACTCCTATTTGATGGCACTAAAACACCGTTTGCGCAAAAAATCTATGCCATCGTCGCAAAAATCCCTATAGGAAAAACACTGAGCTATACACAAGTCGCAATCGCCGCTGGAAATCCGAAGGCCGCGCGCGCCATTGGGAATATCATGAACAAAAATCGCGATATGCACGTCCCCTGCCACCGTGTCGTACGGTCTGACGGAAGCATCGGCGGATACGCATTTGGAGGAAAAAGAAAAAAAGATGCATCTTAGAACGCGAGGGTGCAATTCAATAAAAAATTGCTAGACTTTTTCTAAAAAAACAAAATAAGATATAAAAACTCACAAAAAACTCGCACGTAAACATATTTTTATACTGACAAAATTTTCGTCTATATCTTGCTTATCCGTACTGTTTACCATCTGAATCCATCACTGGGACTTGACCCGTCAACAATTTTTGTATAAACTGTCGGCATTACATATTAACCGTGGGAGTCTCATATACCATTGGGACGTCCGCACCACAGTCCTATGACGCATTCCAAGCGTTACACAGAAGCTAAAAAATTGATTGACGTAAAAAAACTCTATACGCCCGTCGAAGCAGTGGAACTTGTAAAAAAAACCGCAAACACAAAATTTGATGGATCTGTTGAGATCCATATGAACCTGGGTATAAACGTAAAAAAAAGCGACCAGCTAATCCGCGCGACAATCATCCTTCCGCATGGAACGGGAAAAACAAAAAAGATCGCCGCCTTTGTCCCAGTGAATAAAGAAAAAGACGCGACAGATGCGGGCGCCGATATCGTTGGCAATGAAGATCTTATTGCAGAAATCGCAAAATCTGGAAAAGTAAATTTCGATATCGCCGTCGCAACACCAGACATGATGCCAAAGCTGGCCAAAATTGCAAAAATCCTGGGTCCAAAAGGTATCATGCCTAACCCAAAAACCGATACGGTTGGCCCGAACGTAAAAAAGATGATTGAAGAGCTAAAGCGAGGCAAAGTTACACTTAAAAACGACGCAACTGGTAATATCCATCAAATACTCGGTAAGGTCTCGGGCGATGCCTCAATGCTTGTAGAAAATCTCGATACCGTTATCATTGCGATCCGCAAAAATAAGCCAGCAAGCACCAAGGGTACATTCGTCAAAAATGCAGTTCTCACATCCACAATGGGCCCGGCGATTCATCTGGATGTTGCAAAGATGTGAAAACCTATCGATAAAAAATCCGCTTCGGCGGATTTTTTACAAGCATATTAACTTATAATCTCCCATTTAAACGACGAGCCTATATACACTATGTCAAAAATTATCATCGGCTTAGTTGGCCGCCAGGGAGCCGGAAAAGGTACAGTGGCAGAATATCTACACAGCCGATATAGCGCGGAGATCTTCCGATTCAGCACAGTTCTTACTGACATACTCAACCGGCTTGCGATCGAAAAAACGCGAGAAAATCTCATTATGCTTTCCGAGACTCTACGTAAAAAATTTGGTGAAGACGTCCTTGCCTACGCAATTGAAAAAGATACACACACTACAACCGCAGATCGGATCGTCATTGACGGCATCCGACGAATTGAGGATCTTACCGTGCTAGAGCCTCTTCCGCAGTTCAAGCTTGTAGAAATAGTAACTCCAGAAAAAACTCGCTTCGAACGGATCACTCATCGCGGCGAGAAGTCCGGCGAACGCGAAATGACCTATGAAAAATTCTCCAAGCAAGAACAAGCGTCGACTGAAATTATGATTCCATCTGTTGCGGCACGAGCATGGAAGACAATCCATAACAACGGAACACAATCAGAACTCATGTCAAAAATTGATGATCTTATGGACGAACTTGGGATGCATCCAAAAATCTGATACCGTAAAACGGTTATGATCCATACTGTACACACCATGCCAGCCTCCGTCCTAAAAGGAACCGAACGTCAAATCATTGAGCAAACACGCATTTTGCCCATTGTCTCACGCCTCCGAAAAAAAGGAGCAAAAATCGTGATGACGCAGGGATCATACGACCTCGTGCATATTGGCCACGCTCGATACCTTGCTGCCGCAAAACGTCACGGCGACGTTCTTATCGTCGGCATTGATTCCGATAAAAAAATACGAAAACGTAAAGGTCCAGAACGTCCCATCGTACCACAAAAAGAGCGTATGGAGATGGTCCTGCATCTCCGCCCTGTAGACATCGTTGTTCTCAAGCGTTTAAAAGATCCAAAGTGGAACCTTATCAAACTAATACGGCCTGACGTTCTTATCGCAACTAAAGATACATACAATGACAAGGAGCTTCAGCAGCTCAAAAAAATCTGTGGTGACATTATCGTCCTCAAGCGTATGGCTACAACAACAACGAGCGCCAAGATCCGCCTCCTCCAAATAAAAACCACAAAAAAACTCGAACGAGTACTCACGCCAAAACTCGTCCGTGCCCTACAGGAAGCGCTTGCTGGCGTTTAATTTATGTCCGTAATCGTCGCCTACATTCCCGTCCTGCATGAGGGATATCGTCGCTTATTCGATCGTCATCCAGAGGCAACGGAACTATGCCTTTTTGGAGATGAAAGTATCGCTTCTTTTGAGCATCTTATAAAAGACATCCGAAGATTGGATCCAAAACTCATCCGTCTCTCAATCGAAGCGTGGAATCGATTCAACCGCATAACTTTCATGGATGCAAAACGTATCCAGCAATTGCAAAATAAAAAAACACCACTTATCATTTCGGATGATGATCTTACGTCCGAGCTTGTAAAACAATATTTTTCAGATAACCCCGTGGAGCGTGACACAATATTTTTACGTTGGGATAAAAAAACGTCCATTGAACCAATAAAAATCTCTCCAGACGTCATGATGAGCAAAAAAATATTTGATCGTAAAATGATGGAGATCGCAAAATCCGAAGGTGAATTAAGCCATGACTGGTGGCGGCATATCGGAGCACTCGCGGTGAAGGATAAAAAAATTATTCTACGCGCATATAATAAATACGTGCCATCAGAACAGATCGCCTACGATGAAGGCGACCCGCGAAGTAATTTCAAAAGTGGCATACATTTTGAATCATCACTCGCATTTCATGCGGAGGCTTCACTCGTCGCTCAAGCCGCAAAAAATGGCATCTCACTACAAGATTCAGATGTCTACGTGGAAACATTTCCGTGCCCTCCGTGCGCCAAACAGCTCGCCTATTCTGGTATCAAGCGATTGTATTACCATACTGGATATAAAATCCTCGACGGAGAACGCATTCTCAAGAGTCAAGGTGTACAAATTATCTTTACTTATTAAACTCCATCAAAGAATCTTACAAAAAAAAGACCCATCCCCGATGTTATGTCGGCAGATGGGTCTGCAATACAGTCTTTTTCTCCTACAGACGACCCACGACAAGCTTTCGCTCTTCTTCCGTGAGCATCTCAATGTCCGCACCTTTGTATATCTTCTCAAAAACATACATCCGTGCGATCCCCGCGGAAATCATTTCTGGTGCTTTCGCAAGCGTCGCTTTAACGGCGCCTGTTTGGTCTGGCACAATGATGTGTGCGTGCAGGTGTAAAACAGTGCCCGCATTCTGTAGCGGCGGACCGAAACGCATAACGAATCCGCCACCGGTGAAATGATATTTCCGCTGGGCCCAGCGGAAAAGATAGCCCATATCCGTGAAATCCTCCAATGCAATATCGTCACCAGGCGCAACGTGACGCTTCGGAGCCATCACGAGATGGAACTCAGTATGAGTAACTGGGAACGGATTCTCCCACATACGCCAACACCCATTTTCCGCGATAATCAAATTCGTCTTTGGATTGATCGGATCGCAGAACGGACACCCGCCCGCGCGATAGACCTTACTCATAGCAAGGTACTGCGCATATGTGCGGCAGTAAATGAGTGATCGAACTTGGTCTTCTGTAAGACCATCAAATTTCGGAATCATCAATCTTTGCAACTCCGCCTCCTTTGACTTTACTGTAACTCTTCAAATGAACGCCCGCACTTCATATCATCAAACACGAAATGTAGCAACGGCCTACTGACTTTATTTTCGTTTGTAATTCTTTGATTGGCCAATTTTAATACGACACGCCTCGGTCTCTCCGAGTGCTTCAAGGTCCGGTTCAATAAGGTGCGCATGAATATGTGCGACACTAGAACCATAATTACCGTGCTCAGATGTACCAAATCGAATCGCGACAGCACCACCTTTGATATGACGCTTCTTTGCCTCCTCAGAAAACATTGCGATAAGTTCTGTTCCCGCTTTTGGATCCATCTCCGTGAGGTTCTCAATATGCATTTTATAAATTGCGAGAAGATGCTGCTTTGTCTTTTCATACGGCCATTGATTCTCGGTAAGCAGCCAATATTCCCCTTCTTTTAAGAATGGCATCTCATGATATTTCATAAGATTTTGACGACAAAATGGACAATGCCCCTGCCTTGCAATCTCTTTCATGACCGCGCGCTGATCCTCGCGACGAACAGTACTGAGATTGATAAATCGATTAGTGTCGTCGTTCATAAATCTGATATATCACATCATATTCATTTTTTTTATCTTTAAGCCATTGCTCCTCATGAATCAATCTCCAGTTCGAAAAATCAATGATCGGCAATCTTACATCACCATCGCTTTGTGTATGTACACGCGTAAGAATTAAACGATCCGCATGCGGCAATGCCATCGCGTAGATTGCCTCTCCGCCAGAGACAAAAACATCTTCTCCCTTTATCACATCCATTGCCTCGTCCCATGAATTAACAACAACACACCCAGGCGCCTTATAATCCACTTGCCGCGTAATGATAACATTTTTTCGTTTTGGGAGCGGCCCTCCGATACGCGCGACGATAGATTCAAATGTCTTGCGTCCCATGATGCACGTATGGCCGGTTGTGAGTGTTTTAAAGTTCTTAAAATCCCGCGGAAGATTCCACGGAATCTTGTTGGAGCGCCCAATAATATCGTTATCCGACGCCGCGACAATAATCGAAATCATATCAATCAAATAGCTACGGGAATACCCTTAATTCCTGGGTGCGGATCATACTCTTCAAGAGTAAAATGTTCCTTACGAAAGGAAAAAAAATCAGTAATGTTCGGATCAATCCTCATAGATGCAAGCCGCCGCGGTTCACGCTTAAGCATGGTCTCGACTGCATGAACCTGATCCACATAAATATGCGCATCAGACAAGCTATGGATGTACTCATACGGCTCCGTGCCCGTAGCCTGCGCGATCATCATGAGGAGTGCGCCGTATTGCACCATATTCGATGGTACGCCAACCGGGACATCGCCAGAACGCTGAAACATGTGGAGCGTAAGCTTATTGTCGATGACACGCAGGTGAATCCATCCGTGGCACGGCGCCACCACAACCTTCTGTTGTTTTCCAGTTCCGCGGATTGTATATTGCGGAATCCACGGCGAAATAAAATGCGTTCTCAGATGCGGAAATTCACGAATTTGCTCAATGATATTTTGAAATTGATTATATGTCGAACCCTCTGCGGTTGGAAAATCATGGAATGCCGCACCATATGATCCTGGGCCAAGATCACCTGTTTCGAGTCCGCGCTTCGTGCATTTCTCCGGCGTCACCCAAGATGACCACCATGTGCACCCGAACTCCTCCAACCTTTTTTGCGTCCGCACACCATTCATAAATGCACAAATCTCCGCAATCGCCTGCTTCCAAATCGTAACTGGAAGACGCTCCGATTCCTTTGGAGCCATATTACGCTCATTAATAATGGGAAAACCATTATCAAACCGAAAACGCATGGGACACGGCCCCATGAGTGTTATCGCATCCACACCTTGTTGGCTGTTTGTTTGAACGCCACGCTCCAAAACATCACGAAGTAAGTGCTGATACTGCGCATCTGGAGTTCGTTCAATAAGAGATTTCACCATGGCCTTTTTACTTTTTTATTTTCATAAGATACCAAATAATCATCCCTAATGATATATCAGACTATGGCGCCTGTAGGACGAGCGCAAGCTCATCAATTTTTATCGGTTCATCCGAGCCAGGCGGCGTAATCTCGATGTTGAGTGGCACCTCCATAAACGAAATCTTCCGTTTGGAAAGCTCAAATTGCAGCGCATTAAAATTGATAGGATACGTTCCTTCTGGAGGCATAAATCCTTCTGGTGGGTCAATCTCCGCTTGCTGAAAGATAAAAAGAGCCCATCCACCAGGAGCAAGCGCATCAAACGCATTCGCAATCACATCGACCTGTCTAGCAGGTTTAATAAACCGAAGCAGAATGTTGGCATAGATAAAATCATATGGACCGTTCGGGAGCGGATTCGTCACGTCATGCCGTAGGATTCCTCCTGAGGCGTCTTCAAGATGATCTACTGTCTTGTCCAAGGTGACCATCGTAATTGCAGACCCAAAAAGGACTTTAAAAATCCGCTGATAATGCGCGACAAGCCGACGATCGCCGCATCCAAGTACCGCCATGCGTACCATGGGAGATGTGAATACCGGCGCCCCTAACTCGATAAATAATTTCCTGAACTCAAGTAGCTTGATCTCAGCGAGCTGCGCGATCTCATCATCGGATTGGGCTGCATATGCTTTGTGATAGGGAGATAGCATATATGTCAGCATGACACCCGTTATCGCCCCCGTCCAGCGTATCTGGTATCATGTCTACAATATGTCAAACAACCTTCCAAGCGCCACACGACTCATTCGAGACTCCTGGGGACTTTTCATCAAAACCTGGAACGAAAGTCTCCAGGTCTCGATCTGGTTCCTGTATTACGGTCTGGTCTACCTCGCGGTTAATCTCATTATAAAAATAGCTCCCGCGTTCACGATTATTGGCCTACTCATTTCCCTCGTAATACTCGTCTTCTGGTCGTGGTCCATTATCCGTCTCATTGAAACTAGTTTTTGGCTAGATGCTGGGGAAAAACCTAAATTGGACCGTAAAGCAATGCGCGCATCATGGAGGATCGTCATCCCGCTTCTGTGGGTCGGCATCCTCCAGATCCTCGTACTCTTGGGCTCTGCGATCCCACTTATTGCTTGGGAATTCCTTGCGCCGGTCTACCTGGCTGCATGGATCAATCCCGTGATATTCAATATCATCGCCATCGTCCTGTTCCTCCCACTTATCTACGTCGGTATCCGGCTTGGATTTGCGCAACTTGCGACGATTAAAGATAAAAAACGAGGCATGAACGCGCTTGCCGTCTCTAGCGAAATGGTAAATAAAAACTGGTGGGCGATCTTCGGACGACAATTTCTCGCCCTTGTTGTTTTCGGTGGGGGCTTGTGGATTGCGCTAACCCTGCTTTTCCTTATTCTCGGCGCTATTGTTGGACCGGATAAATTCCTCCAACTCGCAGACCCTAATGCACAAGCCCCTGTTCTCCGAGGTATTAGAGCACTACTTGAAGGAATCGTTCAAGCAGCAGTCTTACCACTTTTTGTGATCTTCGCCGTCAAACTCTATAAAGCGGCTAAACGCTCACACGATATCTAACAAATACTCCGCCTCGTCACAATGTTTGACGGCGGCCATTCCACGTTCCAAGATACGCGCGAGATCCCTCGTTATGCGCCTACTTCCCATTATCGGACTGGAAATTCATGTCCAACTCAAAACCGTATCCAAAATGTTCTGTTCGTGTGCGAACGTCATTGATACGGCGGATCCAAATACCTCAATCTGCCCCATCTGTACCGGTCAGCCGGGCGCTCTCCCAGCGCTCAACGCAATGGCAATTGATCTTGGGGTAAAGACCAGCCTAGCACTCCAGTGTACGATCCCGAACCGATCAATCTTCGACCGAAAAAATTATTTCTATCCTGATCTTCCTAAAGGCTACCAAATCTCACAGTTCCAGTTTCCGCTTGCGGTAGACGGAAAAATTGAATTCGACATTGTTGGAGAAAAACCCCCTCGCGACCATATCACCGTCGGGATTACCCGCGCACATTTAGAAGAAGACGCCGCAAAAAACATCCATACTTCAAGCGACGACAATAACACACAAGCAACGTATGTGGATTATAATCGCGCGGGCACACCGCTCCTTGAGATTGTCTCCGAACCCGACCTCCGATCGCCAGCCGAAGCCAAAACGTATCTCCAAGAGATACGTGCAATCCTACGTGCGATCGGCGCATCGGATGCAGATATGGAAAAAGGACAAATGCGCTGCGATGCTAACGTGTCACTTTTACCAGTAGACGCTCAAAATCTTCCGCTTCAACGCAAATATAATCCTAAAATAGAGGTTAAAAATCTAAATTCCTTCCGCTCCGTCGAGCGTGCGATCGCTTACGAAATTAAACGTCATACCAAACTGTATGAATCAAATATTATACCTGTTGAATCAACACGCGGATGGGACGAAAATAAAGGCGAAACATTTGAACAACGCCTAAAAGAAACATCCGCAGACTATCGGTATTTTCCTGAACCTGATTTACCTCCACAGAATCTTATACAAATCCACGAGTGCATGAAAGCGACACTTCCAGAGCTTCCTGCAAATCAACGACGCCGTTTAATAAATGAATATTGGTTCTCCCCATCCGATGCGGCATTCTTTGTGGCGAATGGATGGACGAGTTATGTTGAGGACGTTATGAGCGAACTCGGCGGATGGCTTGAAGCAACAAATCCGACCGGAAAATCTGGCGGAGAGCTCCTAGACGACCAAAAAAAGAAATTTGCCAAACTCAGCGGAGGTTGGATGACTTCAAAACTCACCAACATCCTAACAGATCGGAATATGACAATAACCGACCTCAAACTTAAAGCTGAAGATTTCGCGGAGTTTATTCATCTCATTGATGCGGGCGAAATTAACAGTGCAAATGCGATGAAACTTCTCGTATACTTAGTCGATACTGGAGATGATCCATCTCATCTCATGGAAATACACAACCTCGGACAGAATCTCCCAAAAGACGAGCTTAAACAAATTGTCAAAGATATTATCATAAACTCACCAGATCAGGCCGCGCAGGTCAAAGCGGGAAAACTCGGTGTCTTAAAATGGTTTGTCGGTGCCGTCATGAAAGCAACTGAAGGAAAGGCAAATCCGGTGACAACGGAAGAACTTGTCAAAAAAGAATTTGAAGATACAAATTAACAACCGTCACTTCGTTATCCACGCTCCCGCTATTTGCATAGCTTCGTCTTGTGTACGAGCCCAATAAATACGCGCGTCGCGTTTAAACCACGTCCACTGTCGTTTGGTATAGCGACGCACAGCACGCTGAGTTTTTTCTACGGCTTCACAGAGTGGCATCTCTCCTTGAACGTATTTTAATAACTCTTGATAACCAATTGATGTCATAGCTGGCGCATCCGTAGATATCTTTTTCTTCAATGCAGCATGTATTTCATCCACCCATCCCTCCGCGATCATCTGTTCAACCGTCGCGTCATTGCGCATATAAAGTGTCTCACGATTCCACCACAATCCAATCTGAAATGTCTCAACAGAAGGAGCTCCACGCGTCTTTAATTCCGAAAAAGGTTTTCCCGTAAACGTCACGACCTCCAATGCACGGACTACACGGCGTAGATTTTTAAGATCCACCGTCTGCGCAGCGCCATGATCAAGCTTACATAATAGTGCAACCAACTCAGAAAGTGGCTTTTTTGCAATCTCCATCCGAAAATTTGAATGTGGTTCAACTTTTGGAAAATTATAATTATCAACAAGCGAAGAAATGTAAAGACCCGTCCCTCCGACGACAATCGGCAGATGACCACGCGATGAAATACCTTTAATCGCCTTCAACACCTTTTCCTTCCATTCCGCAACCGTAAACGGTTTCTCCGGATCGAGAAAATTCATCAGATAATGCGGCACACCTTCGACAAGATAAGTCCGATGTCCCTGATATGTCGTGCGCTTGCCTGGTGGCGTTCCAGTCCCAATCCGAAATCCCTTATAGACTTGGCGAGAATCAGCATTTACGATCTCACCATGAAACTTTTTTGCAAGGCGAATGCCCAATGCTGTCTTTCCCGAGGCAGTCGGGCCGACGACACAGACGATACGCGGGATATTACTCTGAGTCGTCATAACACAATACACACATCAAAGGAGTGCCAACGACCAAGAAGAGGCGCTTCATCTGCAAATCCTTCGTAGGATTTTTCCCGAACAGAGACAAAAGGGTTAAGGACGACATTCCATTTATTACAATACCATCTTTCCGATCAGCTGCCATTCTAAAGCCTGCTCGACGACAACATCAACAATCTTACCGACAAATGATACATCTGTGGATGAAAAACGCGTTAACTTCATTTCACGTGAATTTCCATATGCAAAACCATTCTCAACCTTATCAACAAGTACCGAAACGGTCTTCCCAATATAAGCCTGATTCTTCCGCTTTGCCATATTTCTCATAAGCGTCTGAAGGACCTGCCAGCGGCGCTTCTTTTCCTCGCGCGATACATCGTCCTGATACAACTTCACGCCAAGTGTGCCAGAACGCGGACTATACTGCGCGGTGTATGAGATATCAAAATCACATGTGCGATAGAGTGAAACCGTTTCCTCAAATTGTGCCTCAGTTTCTCCAGAAAAGCCAACGATAATATCAGTTCCAAGGGCAATGCCAGGACGTTTTGCTGTGACCTTCTTGATGATATTAAGAAAATTTTCGCGCGTATACTTACGATTCATCTGAAACAATACTTTCGTAGAACCCGACTGGACAGGTAAATGGAGATAATTCACTTGCTTAGGTAATGCTAATGCGTCAATCACCTCGTCCGTCATTGAGATTGGATGTGGTGCAGTCCAATGAATACGTTGAACACCTTCAATAGTATTCACCTCCCAAAGAAGAGCAGCAAACGCATCTTTATAGGGATTCTGCGATGAAAATGATTCTGGATCTTTAGCCTTAAACGAGTTGACCGTCTGCCCGAGCAGCGTTACCTCTACGACACCATGTGCGGCAAGATCACGAACTTCCGCAAGGATATCAGCGACCGGACGATTTTGCTCAAGACCGCGCGCGTATGGAACTACGCAATAGGTACAAAATTTATTACACCCGATTTGGATCGTCACAAACGCCTGAGCCGATGGTACACGACGCGGCATGATCTTAAGATAATCCTCGACAAGATCTGCCGAATTTGCAAGATCTGGACGTAATCCTGCAATCCATTTTGGTAATTCTACCATCTGTGGCGTTGGAAAATATAAATCAACGGGTGCAAGGCGTTTGCGAAGCTCTCCATCTTTATCCCGTCCGGCCATACATCCTGTAACTGCGATAATAAGTTCCGGTTTATCCTTTTTCAGACGGATATAGTCCTTCATTTTTCCATAAATCCGCTCTTCCGCGCTCTGACGAACAGAACAGGTGTTTAAAATAATAAGATCCGCTTCGCGTTCCGATGCGGTCTCGACGAACCCAAGCGCGGAAAGCAACCCGCCGATTCGCTCGGAATCATTCTTATTCATTTGACACCCATATGTGATCAGCTGATATTTCGGAGCTCGTGTCGCATCTAACATTGCGAAACCCTATCACGGAAAAGCGCCTATTTCAAGATATAGATATACATCTGATATACTTCTAATATATGAAGCTCAAACCCGCACAACAAGCTCAGATAAAGAGAATCCTCGTGGAGTACAAACAGAACGTCCACGCGCTCGTGAAGAAAAATAACGATGAGATCCAAAATCTCATTAGAGCCCTAGACAAACAAAAAACAGAACAGATCCATCGGCTTATCAAAGGCATACAATAATCCATCCCTCGGTCATCTCGATGTTAATCTCCTACACCGCACAATTTACATCAACTGTCTCGGCGAGAGAACTAATCTGACTCAAGACGATCTCAAAAATGCCGATCCTACAATGGACGTGATCATTTTAATTTTAATTCTGTTTCGATCTCCATGAGCCTATTATACTTCTCCACGCGCTCGGAGCGCGACAATGAACCGGTCTTAATATGTTCTGCGCCGCAAGCGACCGCAAGATCTGCGATCGTAGTATCCACGGTCTCGCCAGAACGATGTGAGATGACGATCGCAAACTTAGCCTTCTGTGCCACACAAATTGCGTCAACCGTCTCAGTAAGCGAGCCAACCTGATTCAATTTGATAAGGATCGATGTTGCAGCTTTCTCTCGGATGCCCCGCTCTAACCGTTTAACATCTGTCACGAAAAAATCATCACCAACGATAAGCGACCGTTTTTTAAGGACTGGAACTGCCAATTCCCAAGCAGCCCAATCATCCTGGTCATATGGGTCTTCAAGTAGCTGAAGCGGGAATTGTTTTTGCCACCGTGCATATCTATTAAGAAGCTCTGATGCTGTATATGTCCGTCCTTCAGCCTTAAACCGATAAACATTTTTCTTTTTGTCATACAACTCACTCGCAGCAACATCGGTTCCGATTCCGACCTCTGTACCGGGCTTGTATCCAGCTTTCTTAATTGCATGGATGAGGAGTGCAAAAGAGTCTTCAACGGTCGCAAGCTTTGGCGCAAAACCACCCTCGTCCCCCACTGTCGTCGCAAATCCTCGTTCTCTGAGAAGCTTCGCAAGGACATGAAAAATCTCCGAACCCGCACGGACACGTTCCGCAAATGTACGCTGACGCGGCATCACCATACATTCCTGCACATCCATTGCAAAATTTGCATGCACACCACCGTTCAAAAGATTCATCATGGGAACGGGCAACCCAGCCTTTTTGGAGAAATGAAATGTATTTCGAAGAGACTTCCACAATGGTTGTTTACGATGAACAGCCAACGCCTGCGCTACACCTAACGAGACTGAGAGAATCGCGTTCGCCCCGAGACGTGATTTATTTACCGTCCCATCGAGTTCTATCATGACATGATCAATATCTGCTTGTCGTGTTGCATCAATCCCATGCAGAACAGACGCAATCTTCTGATTGACGTTGGTAACAGCCTTCCGAACACCTTTACCACCATATCGCTTGCCGCCATCGCGTAACTCAAGTGCTTCATGAATCCCTGTCGAAGCACCAGAAGGAACCCTTGCCTCCGCTGTGGCACCAGACATAAGAGTCACTCGGCATGCAACAGTCGGATTGCCGCGCGAATCAAGAATCTCCCGCGCGATGATGTGTTTGATTTTAGAAGAAAGCATAGATACTAGTATACCAACACTACGTTCAAATGAAAAATAATAAACCGAAGGTTGTTATCTGCTTACCGTACCTCATACGTAATAGTTACGTTTGAGACCACATCCCGCGACCCTGCCTCGATCTGAGGCGATGGTAGAGACCTCACGTTCTCGGCAGCAAGATTCATTGTGTGCACAAAAGGCACAATGGGCGGACGGATATTCTGTGGAGTCTCTGAGAAGGAGACTACTTTGAACAAGTGGATCCCCAACGTACCTGCAAGATCCCGTGCCTTCTGTTTAGCGTCGTTAATCGCTTTATTCCGCGCTTCTACCTTAAGCGCCTGCGGATCATCAATCGTAAATTGAACACCGCTCGTTTGATTCATCCCAAGCTCACCAGCCTTGGCTAAAATACCTCCTATTGAGCCGAGCTTCCGGACTTTAATCTGGATATTTTGAGAAACTGTATATCCGACAATGTCTTGTCGCCCATTCGTGTAGTCGTATTTGGGATAAATACTATAATTAGAAGTCTGGAGATCCTTAGGCTTAATCCCCATCACCTTGAGCGCAGCAATAATCTGATTCATCTTTTGTGTGTTCTGTGTCTGAACAGCTTTAACTGTCTTCCCGTCATCCTTAACACCGAGATGTAAGATAGCGACATTCGGAGTCGCAGAGACTTTTCCCGTGCCGGAAACCGCAATTGTGTCGCGTTTCGTGGACGCTTTACCGATATAATTATATTCCTCAAGCGCATTACGCGTCTTCACACCAACAAAAATAATAAGTGCAGCGGCGAGGAGAGCAATCAGTACCTGGAGATATCTATTGAGCTTCATAGAAAAATGGATACGTTATTTATTTGACCATATAAATTATCTACAAAATTAAGGCGCCAAACGAGAAACGAAAAGAACTGTTATCAAATCGTAAATTAAATAGCATATTAATGATGTTTCAATTGAGTACGTTCTAAAACGACGAGCCCCGGTAGTTTACCTTTAGTAGCAATGAACTCAACCATGGCGCCTCCACCGGTCGAGATGTGATCAAACCACTCAGACATCCCCGTCGCAAGAACAATCGGCAGGGTATCGCCTCCACCTACCACGCCGTACGCTGGTCCTTTACTGCGCGCGGCAATAACCCTAGCGACGAGGAGCGAGCCATGCGAGAATGCCGGAATATCTGCAACACCAAGCGGGCCATTCCATACAATTGTCTTTGCGCGTTTAATTTCCTGCGCCCATGCACGCATAGTTTCCGGACCGATATCTCCAATTGCTTCCGTCTGTTTCAAACCATCAATAGCAGTCGCACGAACATGTACTCCAGGTGCAATTTTTGTCGCGACAACCGCATCCACGGGCAATCGGAGTTTCGGATTCTTCAAAAGTTTTCGCGCGAGGGGGATCCCCTCCTTCTCAATATAAGACTTTCCGATTCGTTTTTTTTGTGCAACAAAAAACGGATGTGCCATAGCGCCACCGACACAAACAACATCTGCGATAGAGAGAAAGGTTTTTAGAACAGGTAATTTCGTCGAGAGTTTTGCTCCCCCAATCACGGCAACATACGGTCTTTTTGGTTTCATGAGAAGCTTCTCAAGCGCACGTACTTCTTCTACAAGCGTCGGACCTGCATAGTGTGGTAACACCTTTGCGACACCGACCACGGATGCGTGCGCACGATGACTAGAAGCAAAAGCATCATTCACAAAAATGTCAGCTAACGACGCAAAGGCTTTCGCGAGCTTTAAAGTATTCTTTTCTTCTCCCTGATAGAAACGAACGTTCTCAAGCAAAAAGATACTACCAGGTTTCGCGGCGTTAATAATCTTGAGTGCCGAAGTACGACCGCCTATCGTCGAAAGATCCTCCCCAAGGAATACCAAATCGACTCCGTACCGAATCAGAACAAGATGTGCAAGTTGTTTGGTACTGAGTTTTGGATCACGTTTTTTTGGACGGCCAAGATGCGTCGCTACAAGAATGACTGCTTTACGCTTAGCGAGTGCCTGCACCGTCTTAATTGATCGAGTTAACTTGAGTGAATCTTCAGCCGAACCACCGATCATCGGGACATTCCAATCGACACGCAAAAAAATTCGCTTATTCTTGAGCGCCATCTTTGATGGAATAATCGGAAGCTTCATAGCAAGAAGGATACCATATTCTCACCAATCAAATACCGATATCGGCAACAACAATCTCCGGCGGACAAAAAAACCGAATCCGAGCATCTTGCTCTCCCAAGCCGCTGGAGACAATGAGACGCATTCCATTCACAATCTTCTCTCCCCAATCTACGGCACGACCAAGCCTAGCTGGAATGGGATACATTGATCCAAAAAATGGTAAGCGGACTTGTCCGCCGTGCGTATGACCAGAAAGAATAAAATCCGTATCTCCTTCATGCAGATCCATTACTACATCCGGTTCGTGCGATAAGAGAAGATGGGGAATATTAGACGACAATCGTTGAAACGAATGAGGATCTCCACGCCAATGATCATCAATGCCTTGAATTTCAAACAAGTGGCCTTCGTGTTCAATGCACGTCGATCGGTTCGTCATATCCGTGAATCCCCAAGAAACGAGCGCAGAACGGATATCCTGTGGACGATCCAAATAATCATGATTCCCAAAGACAAAAAATTTCCCAAGTGGCGCAGAAAGCTGACGGAGATATGCTAGCTGCGACATAAAATCAGCACGATCAGCCACAAAATCTCCACCAAGGACAACACTATCTGGATTCAATACCTGCACCTCATGTGCGATACGCTCAAACCAAACGGCATTTCTGAATCCACCTGCGTGAAAATCAGAAAGAAAAACAATCCGAATCCATATTTCTGGCTTGGAAACAAGTGGAACTTGGTAACGGGTGACATGTAAATGATGTGGTTCGATAAACACGCTATACGCCAACAGCATAAGTGCAATGACCGCAACGACAAAGAATATTTGTTTCCAGCTCTCTCCCCCGAACGTAAAAACTATAACGACAAAAAGAATACTCGCGCAAATGATGAGCGCAGTATCATAGACGATCGAATGTTGCTGTGAAGATCGAAGATCAATCATGTGCGCAAAAGAAATAAGGGCGCACAACCAAAATTTATTTTTTTAAGGACTTCCCAACCAAGATCGCGAGATCTGCGAGCCGATGCGAATATCCCCATTCATTATCATACCAAGCAAGAATCTTAACCATATCGCCATCCACAACCTGTGTGAATGGAAGATCTACGATAGAAGAAGCTGGATTACCGATGAAATCCGTTGA
The DNA here is from genome assembly GCA_003231955.1 of Candidatus Uhrbacteria bacterium. Lineage (GTDB taxonomy): Bacteria > Patescibacteriota > Patescibacteriia > 2-12-FULL-60-25 > 2-12-FULL-60-25 > SZUA-46. The sequence continues at coordinate 33,055 of QIKL01000021.1, forward strand.
GACAAGAGGCTCTTTACTTACTTTGACGATCCCTTTGTACAACGGACTTTTGCTCGCATCTTTCAAAACCGTATTCACCTCTTCCACAGTCGTTTTACGCTTGAGCAGAAAAGTAAAGTCCGAAAGCGAAACACATGGTGTTGGTACGCGAATAGAGATCCCATTAAAGAGACCTTTGAGCTCTGGAACAACCTCTGTCGTCGCGATTGCAGCTCCAGTTGTTGTTGGAATGATATTATGTGCCGCCGCACGCGCACGACGTAAATCTCTATGCGGACCATCCTGCAAATTCTGATCCGCCGTATATGAATGCACCGTCGTCATCATAGCCTTTTTTATACCAAAAGCATCATTCATAATCGCTGCAACTGGGGCGATGCTATTCGTGGTACATGAGGCATTATTGATAATCTTCGCTTTTTTCCCCGCACCTTTTTCATTAACGCCAATCACATGCGTTGGCACGACACCACCCTTAGCGGGAGCCGAAATAATGACACGCTTTGCACCAGCTGTAATATGTTGTCCAGCAAGTTCTTCTGTTCGGAATCTCCCTGTGCACTCCAAAACTACATCAACCTTCATCGCTCCCCATGGGAGTTGTTTAGGATCCCGTTCCGCAATCACTGGAAATTTTTTCCCATCCACAATGATATTTTTGGCATTAAAGGAAACATCTTTTCCCCACATGTGATATGTGGAATCGTGTTTCAAAAGATACGCAAGCGTTTTTGCATCCGTCAGATCATTCACAGCGACGACGTTAAACCCTGGCTTATCAAACCCGGCTTTGAAGGTATTCCGACCGATTCGGCCGAACCCATTGATGGCAATATTTGGCATATTAATGAATAGATTAGAGACATTCTATAAGTAAAATAATAAGGATGTAGGCCAGCGACGTCTCTCATTGCCGGCTCCATGGTAGTACTTCGTTCAGATAACGGACGGAGTGTGTACTCTAGTATACGCGCAAGACAGACGGATAACAAAAGGGACGACCATCCCCGCCCTTTTCATCATTCATAAAAAATTAAAAATGAATCGTGACTGTTCGCGTCTCAATGTCTTGTGTCCCGTCGGCTTTCTTCACAAGGACATTATATTCAATCTCGCTCGGACTCTTCCATTGCACGGACATCTGGCTCTCTTGTGGCGTTCCCTTTCCAGTCGATTCTAAAGACGTGTTGAAAAGCACAATGTATTTCGGCCGCGATTCGCCTACAATCTCGACAGCCACGCCGATCTTTCCTTTAACTGTGTCGTTGTATCCCGCGTACCGAGTTCCGTCCGCATTTAGCATCCCGCGATCCAACGCACCAGTTGGACTCATTGACGGCTCAACGGGCACCGCTATCTGCGAGAGCGTCGACGTGGGAACGACGACGGGTATTATCGGTGGAATTACCACTTGATTAACTTGATTAACTTGTGACTCTAACTGTGCAATACGCTGACCAAAAATATTCAACGTAACTTCTGCATCATTGAGACGTGACGTAAATGACGCCATGACGAGAAACCCCGCTAGAGTCACAAAAATGACAATAATCCATAGAATCGTGATCTGACTCGCATGATAACTTATCGCATGAGTTAGCGGTGGAGGCGCCGTGCGCTTCGGATGCTTTGATGTGGAAGAAGAATGTGAGATACGAGGAGACATAGAATTTTGAAATGAAAAATTTATTCAAGTATAGCACACACTGTTCGTGTCCTGAAATTATCAGGTTCTCATGTGTTACAATTCGAACATGCTCGATGTCGTCTTACTCTTAATTGGCGCTCTCATCTTAACCAAATCATCTGGCTGGATGATTGAAAATTCGCTCATCCTCGGTAAGGCGTTGCGGCTTTCTCCTACAACTGTCGGGCTCACAATCATTGCATTCGGAACATCGGCGCCAGAACTCTCGATTAATGTCCTCGGAAGCATCCAAGGACTACAAGGGATGGTATTGGGAAATGTCATTGGCAGCGATATCGCAAATATTCTCTTAGTACTTGGCATCGCAGCTCTTCTCCGAACGATCCCCATTAATCATCTTGTCATAAAACTTGGTATTCCCCTTAACCTCCTCGCAATCACGATCATTGTTGTCTTTACACAAGAACGAATTGGATGGATTAGTAACTTTCAAGGGCTATCACGTCCAGAAGGGCTTATGCTCCTCCTAGCGTTTCCATTATACGCCTATTATGCCTTCAGTCTCGGCAAGGACCATCGACCTCTGTTTCAAATCCCCGTCAATCGACGAAAAACTCTTTTAGCCACAGCTGGCATCATAGCGTCGCTCGTCGGACTCGCCTTTGGCGCGGAATGGATTATTCAGGGCGCTTCGGGCATTGCTCACTCATTCGGAATCTCGGACTATACAATAGGTCTCACGGTCGTTGCACTTGGTACGTCTTTGCCAGAGCTCGCAGTCACAATCTCAGGGGTATTCAAACGTCAGACTGGCCTCATCGTCGGAAATATCATTGGATCAAACCTTTTTAATTTACTTTTCATTCTAGGCCTCTCCGTCGTCATCCGTCCGATCCCAGTCGATTTTTCACAAACAACAGATCTTATTATTTTGGCATCTGTAACCGCACTCCTCTGGATTTTCCTCACTCTCTCGAAACGAAAGCAACTCGTCCGATGGCACGGTTTTGCACTCATCGGCCTATATGCTGCAATTATCGCCACTCGAATATTTGGAAGTACCTAACCTTTTATGGCAATGATTAAACCTCCTCTTTCGGCGGATACAATCAAACAACCATTCTGGTCTATCCCGACCGAAGAGAGCCTAAAAATTCTTGCGACAGAATCAGGCGGACTAAAAACGACAACAATTGCCGTACGCTCCAAAATCTTCAGTCGTAATGTGATTATGAACGGGCCACGATTCACTCGCCTCCGTATTCTTGGCCGACAAATCGCAAATCCGCTCATTATCATTCTGCTCATTGCAGGAATAATCACCACATTCCTTGGAGATTTACTCGATAGTATTGTGATTTTCAGTGCGGTAACGGTGAACATTGCCATGGGCTATTGGCAAGAACACAAAGCAGAAACGATCCTCAAAGAATTAACGAACTATATCCGTACTATCGCACGAGTGGTCCGCGACGGAACGAGGCACGAAATCGATGCGACTATGCTTGTTCCTGGAGACATCATTCAACTCTCGCGAGGTATGCGCATACCGGCGGATGGACGTCTTTTATCAGGGACTTCATTTGAAGTCGACGAGTCTATCCTGACCGGCGAATCTCTGCCAGAAAAAAAACAAATAGACCCGCTCCCACTCGAAACACCCCTTGCAGAACGTTCATGCATGATCTACGGAGGAACGCTCGTTGTATCGGGCTTCGCCACCGCCGTTGTCACTGCAACTGGACGAATGACAGAAGTCGGCCGTATCGCCCATCTTTCTGCCATCCAACGAGACGTGCCATCACCGATCCAGACTGCTGTAGCAAAATTCAGCCGAACATCTGGGATCGTCATCGCGCTCTTCGCCGTAGCGCTCTTCACTATCGGAATTAAAGTTGGATATGAACCTTTGCAAATCTTTGTGATCAGCGTAGCCGTCGCCGTCTCCGCCGTTCCAGAAAGTCTTCCCATTGCGCTTACAGTTATTATGACTATTGGTGTCGAACGACTCGCAAAACGCCATGGGATCGTCCGCCGGCTCCTCGCGGCAGAAACGCTCGGTTCAACATCCGTTATCCTCACGGACAAAACCGGAACGCTGACCAGAGCAAAAATGACAATCTCAGACATCCTGCCATGGAACGCAAAAGGGAAACAGGCAAAAGACGCTCTTTTAGCGGACGCAATCTTAAATACGGACGTCATTATCGAAAATCCAAACGACGCACCAAAAAAATGGCAAATCTCCGGCAGACCACTAGAAACATCTCTCGTCCGTGGTGCGGCAGAACGAAACATCCTTCTCCCCACGATCCGTACCAAACGAACCATCGTCGAACGCGTCCCATTTGATGCAACAAAACGATACTCACTCGTCCTTCTTAATACGAACCATGGCACACGGAGCGTCGTTCTCGGTGCACCAGAGACAATTTTAGACTTTTGCACACTGACAAAAGACACACGTATAAAAATTTTTAACGAAATTAACAAACGAGCACAAACGGGAGAGCGTATCCTGGGTCTTGCAAGCTCCGATGCCACAGGCTCAACACATACATCACATATTCCGCCGAAACATCTTACATTCCGAGGTCTCATTGTCTTCCGCGACCCCTTACGACCAAGCGCGAAACGTGCGGTAAAACAAATGAGAGACCTAAATGTTCTCACTATTATTGTGACCGGAGATCATCGCGGAACAGCTGTTGCCGTAGCGCGCGAACTTAATATCCCCGCATCAAACGATGAAGTTTTAACAGGAGCGGACCTCGACCAGCTAAAAGATAATGATCTCATTGGTCGTCTGCATCGAATTCGCGTCTTTGCGCGCGCGACACCAGAACACAAACTCCGAATTGTCGACCTCTACCGACGCAGAGGTGATGTCGTTGCCGTCACAGGAGACGGCGTAAACGACGCTCCAGCACTCCGTGCTGCAGACATTGGTGTCGCAGTTGGATCTGGAACAGAAGTAGCAAAAAGTGCTGCAGATCTCATCATCATGGATGATAATTTTGGCACAATCGTCGCAGCCGTAACCGAAGGACGCCGAATCCTCCAAAATATTCGTAAGGTAATGGTCTATCTCCTCTCCGATGCACTGGACGAAGTAATGCTCATTGGTGGCGCGCTTATCCTTGGAATTGCCCTCCCACTCAACGCCTTACAAATCTTGTATGTCAATCTCTTTTCAGATAGTTTTCCCGCCATCGCTTTTGCTTTTGAGCAACGCGTAGACACAGATCAAAAACGCCGTGCCATACCAAAATTGTTTGATCCAGAGACTACGTTTCTTATTTTTGTCCTCGGAGCATTTATGAGTATCGCCGTCTTCGGTATCTATCTTGCACTCCTACACGCAGGATATCCAGCTGGCCTCGTCCGAACCTTTACATACGCGCTCTTTGCAACATATACGCTCTTTGTTGCCTTCTCACTTCGTAGCCTCCATGAGAGTATCCTTACCTACAATCCATTTGATAATCTTCCGCTCACAGCCGGCGTCGGCCTAGGTCTTATACTCACCATTGTCTCAATTTATTTTCCACCTCTTGCGAATGTCCTTCACAACGAACCTCTTCCGCTTCCATGGATCTTGAGCGTTGGCGGACTCGGCCTCGCGAGCGTCGCACTCATCGAAGTCGGAAAATGGATATTTAGCCGGAACCGCGAGTGAGATGTTTCCGCCAGCTCGCAATCTTCGCGTGATCACCCGAAAGGAGTATTGGCGGAACCCTCCATCCGAGATAGATTTCTGGACGTGTATACTGCGGATATTCTACAGACGTTCCGTCAATCCAAGACTCCTCAATAAGCGATGCTTCCGCACCCAAAACACCAGGACACAAGCGTACAATAGCATCGGTCATAACCATTGCGGCAAGTTCACCACCCGTGAGCACATACGGACCAATCGAAATCTCTTCATCCGCGAGTTTTGCAACACGTTCATCCACACCTTCATACCGTCCACATAAAAAAACTAAACGATTATATTTCAATAAACGTTTTGCATCTGACTGCGTAAACATTTTCCCTTTTGCGCTTGTCAGAATAACACGCGTCTTCTTCGCTGCTACGGTCTTCTTTCCAACTTTTGTACGAAGTTTTAAAGCAACAAGCGCCTCATGAAATGGAAGAACTTTCATTACCATCCCCGCCCCTCCGCCGAACGGCCGATCGTCCACTCGGCCATGCTTGTCATGTGACCACTTCCGTAATTGATGAATTTTCATCGTGAGCTTTTTTGACTTTTGAGCTCGTCCAAGAATTGACGCGGCGAGATACGGCTCTACCGCTTCTGGAAAAAGGGTAACAATATCGATACGAATTTTTTTCTTCATATTGGATGACCTATGGGGAATAAATATAACACAAAATCCCTTCCGGGATTTTGTGATTTCACTACTTAAAACTCTAGATGCCTAAATCTGCGAGATCTTCATCACTAACCAACCCCGCTTCCCCATGCGTCTGTACCTTCTTCTCCTGGTGCTCACGACGCATATTCTCCGGTTCAAAAATCTTAAGATTGACGCGTGCATCTTCTTTAGCACCCACAATCTTAAGCAGGATTCGGAGCGCACGGGCCGTCTGACCTTGCCGGCCGATAACATACCCCATGTCATCCTGATTCACATACAGAGTAATGAGGACCCCCCGTTCGTCGACCGTTCGCTCGGTCTTAACATCCTCTGGGTGATTCACGATGGACTTCACCAAAAACTCGATGAACTGTTGATCACGAAACGCTTCTTCCATATCGACAATGTCTTCTCCGCCTAAGGCGGATGGTTAATTTCTAATGAGCCAACGGAGGCCGTTGTCTCGTATGAAAAGAGTAGCAAGTGACGAAGGAGAAATCAACAGAAAAGAAAAAAGGCCACATTATGCGGCTTTTTTCTCTAATGCAAGCTTCTCCTTACGCTTTTTGGAGATCTTCACTTTTCTACGCTTATCACCTTCGACAATCTTTTGGTCCACAAACAAATTCCAAACTGTATCGGAAGTCTGTGCACCTTTCCCGATCCAATATTTGATACGAGCAACTTTAAAAGTCGTCGCTGAGGGATGAACACGTGGATTATAGGTCCCAAGATTCTCGAGATACCTCCCCCATGGATCTTTAGATTTTTCTGATACGATGAGCCGATACATGGGCTGTTTTTTCTTACCCACACGGCTCAGACGGATAGTCAACATGAATAGATTGCTTAACGGACAGGGTGAGCAAAAACCCCTTTAATTGACGGTGTCGTAAGGCTACACGAGCCACAGCATCTGGTCAATACCGGACACAATGGCTCATCAAATAAAAAATCTCCATACGGAAAATCTTTCTTTGGTAGCCCCTAGGGGAGTCGAACCCCTCTTAACGGCTTGAAAAGCCGCTGTCCTGACCGATAGACGAAGGGGCCACGCGCGCCAGAGAATACCGAAAATTTCCTTACTAGTCAAACACTACACGTATGCCGACGGTCGCAATCCGATACAAAAAAACACCTCGGAAAGCCGGAGTGTTTTTTTGATGCGGTTAACACACCTGTGATGACGGCGACATTTCGTACCGAACCATACGCGTGATCTGAATCTTTTCTCCGATCTTTGCGATCTTCTCAGCCACAAGTTGTTCGATTGTCATATCCTCATTCTTTAAAAAGTCTTGTTTTGTCAGACAGACCTCGCTCATCCATTTATTGAGTTTTCCCTCAACAATTTTTATCTTGATATCGTCAGGTTTCTTTTCTTCTTTAATCTCCTCCATAAAAATCTGTCGTTTCTTCTCCAACATATCAGTAGGAATATCTTCTGGGGAGATAAATTCAGGACTCATAGCTGCAATTTGCATAGCCACGTCATTCCCAAACTCAATAAACTCCGCGTTCCGTGCGACAAAATCAGTCTCGCACTGTACCTCAACCATCGCGGCCAGCTTCTTTGTATGGTGAAGATAGACCGCAACTACACCCTCGGACGTTGTGCGCTCTGCAGATTTCTTTGCAGCCTTTGCTGCGCCACTTTTTTTAAGAACCTCTATTGCCTTTTCTATGTCACCACCCGCCTCATCAAGTGCATTTTTGCAGTCGACGACGCCAGCACCCGTACGATTCCGGAGTTCCATGACGATTTTTGCGTCTGCCATAATTGAGAAGTTAAAAGTTAAAAAATACAAGCAATAATAAGGTATTGCATACCATATTTTACCGCTGTTGGACGAGCGAACCGCCAAGACGTGCGCGCGCTTTTTCCCACTCATCGCGACCTTCCTGGCAGGCATGAGCAACGAGGTTTGCGAGAAGTTCAATTGATTTCACAGCGTCATCATTAGCTGGAATCGGGTAATCCACGTTCTGCGGATTAACGTTAGAATCACAGAGCGCAACGATTTTTACGCCACGACGAACCGACTCTTCAAGAGCGGTCTTATCTTTACGGATATCCAAAATAAACACCGCATCTGGAATGCGCATAAGATCCTGAATACCGCCGACTTTGTCATCAAGCGTCTTGATCTCTTCAGAAAATTTTAGCTGTTCAAACTTGGTATATTTAGAAAGCTCGCCACGTTCCTGTTTGCGCTTCAAATCCTTAAACTTACGAAGCATCTGAGCAATGACCGCAAAATTGGTAAACGTACCGCCAAGCCAGCGTTTATTGACAAATGGCATACCGCACGACTTCGCTGCTTGCTGAACGATATCCGAAGCCTGCTTCTTCGTACCAACGAAGAGTACTGTCCCGCCGCGTTGCGCGACTGATTTCACAAAAGAAAGCGCAGATTCAAGCGATTTCTGTGTCTCTTCGAGATTAATAATATGGATGCCCTGGCGACTCCCAAAAATATATTTCTTCATTTTGGGATGCCACTTGGATGTCCGGTGGCCAAAGTGTGTTCCAGACTGGAGCAACTCGGTTAAAGATGGAATGGTTGCCATATAAATCTATGCCTTTTTTACCTCTCTGCCGCGGTTGCGGACCCCAATATAGATCAGGGAGGCGCCGCGCACCTTTTAGTGCGGCAGATGAGAAATGAAAAATACTTCAAAAGAGCGTCGCGATCGTACCAAAGGACACGATTTCCCGCAAGAGGTCACCTATAGAACTGGGACAAAAAAATAAATTTTTCTATTTTTATATTTTATATGAAGATACCCTCAGTTCAAGACAAAAACCAAGGGTATCAATTTAGAACAGTAGAGTCACGGTGCCGTGAATACGATGTCCTTGCGGCCGTTACGGATCTTAAACGAGAGCTTGCCAGAGGTCGATGCGTTCTGCATCGTACCAATGATCTTCCCGTCTTTGATCACAACCGCGCGGCCTTTACAGCCTACGCTGTCACATGCAAAACGACCTGAAATGGTCGGACCCTGGAGTGTATGCAAACCCGGCGCAAACTCGACAGTTGTGCCACTCGGTGCGGGAAGACCGCACAGCACAAATGAAGATGCAGGATTCCCAGCAACGCATTTCTTTCCGATAGCAACCATCGGATCATTGAAATACACACTCACTGGCATCCCAACTGGCGGATTGGACCCCGCCAGTCCCACAACGCCACACGCGGCACGATGTGGGAGACTATAACAGATCCAGAGCCCCGTCGGCGAGATTTTTCCACAACCAGAGGGTTTGCTGTTAGTAAACCCGCCGTTCTTGCACAAATCTCCAGTGCTCCCAGCAGATCCACCAGCACCTGCGGTTCCAGACTTTCCGCCTGCTCCGCCAGCGCCAGAAGTGCCGCCGGTTCCACCGAAGCCTGCTGTTCCGCCAACTCCCGCGTCACTGCCAGCAGTTCCGCCGGTTCCAGCAGTTCCTGAGTTTCCGCCAGCACCAGAAGTGCCACCGACTCCAGCCGTTCCGCCAAAGCCAGCGGTTCCACCAGCCGCTGCTACGCCGAAAGAAACATCACTACAGCCACACAGTGCGACCGCAACAAACACGACAACAATGCTTACTCTAACCATCATCAATTCCCCTTTCTGAGGTTTCGTTTGACTAGTATCGTTAAATCAAGGAACACACCCCTCAAGATACAACACTAAAAAAATATGAGAGGGAAGGTACATTTATCCCATAAAATGGGAATATCGTCAAGGAATTGGTTTATTCAAGCAAATAAAAGACGGAACCAAAAAAGGTTCCGTCTAGATAGAGGTGGGTGAGACTACACGAAGCGGAAAGCGGTGTACGC
>QIKL01000020.1 GCA_003231955.1 Candidatus Uhrbacteria bacterium
ATTTTTGACCATCCCAGATTTTTAATACCAAACTCCCTGACCATGAAAAAATTACATCGCCAATTTCAACTAAATATTTATCGGCGACTTCTGTTGTTACCCAATCTGAATTACCACTAATTCCACTATTAAGCTCTTTAATTTTAAGAACTGGTAATTTCTCATTTTCGTTTGTTGGAGGGAATTTTTGGCAAGCCAATCCGTTTAAGTAATTTGCTATTCCATCTAGCGGTTTCTCTTCCCAACCTTCCTTGGGATCTTCCACAAACCACTTACGAAACAAAGCCTGTGCCATATCTTCCAAAGTTTTATTTTGGCGGTGGAGCAGGTCTATTTTTTCATCCAAGCTACTTAGCACCTCGGCGATGGCTTCTTGTTCATTCGCATCTTTCGGAACAACCCATTTAGTATCCTTAAGAAAATTCCAGTCTGCACGCGGCATTCGTGTTCCAGATGCACCCGCGTAAGATCTGTCAATAAATTTTTGATTTGCAAAAAAATAGAAAAGATAGCCAGCATCAAAACCTTTCTTTGGCTTTACAACCCAAATATCAGTTGAACAAACGCCACTAAATTTGGGACGAACAACTTTTCTAAAATATGGCCTTAATTTCCCAAACAAAATATCGCCTTTATTGAAATGGAATTTATTACTAGCTAGCCCTGTTGATAGACTAATACCATTCAGTCTTAGTTTATTTTCATCTATATGTTCTAGTCCAATATAAGGAAGATCTAAATCGCCTACTTTCCATGCATTTTTTTGTATAATTGCCATTTCTCTAAGAGGTACATTAGTCCACCCATTTTGTTGTGTTGCTGTTTTAGTCATATTTAATCTTGCTTAAGTTTTCAGAAATGCGCTTAGTGAGCCCTGTTTCTTCTTTGATTTGTTCTTCAAGTTCAGCTTTTAGAGTTGTAAATCTTTCACCAAAATCAAAATCATCTTCTTCCTCAGGTAAACCAACATACCGCCCCGGTGAAAGTACAAAATCCAATTCTTTTATTTTTTCAATTGATGTTGAGCTGCAAAAAGCAGGAATATCTTCATATTTTCCGTCCGTCTTTCTCCACTCATGATATGTACTGGCAACTTTTGCAATATCTTCATCGGTAAATTCTAAAGTACGACGATTTATAAGGTGTCCGAGATTACGCGCATCAATAAAGAGTATTTCGCCAGCTCGATTTCTGTCACCATTGAAGCCGTGTCGCTTGTTGGAGAGGAACCACAAACAAGCAGGAATTTGAGTATTCAAGAAAAGCTTACCTGGTAAATTTACAATGCAATCAACAAGACCTGCTTCAATTAAGTTTTTGCGTATCACATCTTCGCCACTTGTTTTGGATGTAAGCGAGCCTTTAGCAAGAACAAAGCCAGCCACGCCTTTTGGGGCAAGGTGATACAAAAAGTGTTGTACCCATGCAAAATTCGCATTTCCTGCTGGCGGTTTTCCATATTTCCATCTGCCATCAGTGGCAAGAAGTTCGCCGCTCCAATCACTATCATTAAATGGAGGGTTAGCAATTACAAAATCCGCTTTTAAATCAGGATGTGCATTTTTCAAAAATGATCCTTCCGGATTCCACTTTACCTGCGATCCATCTATTCCACGAATAGCTAAATTCATCCGACATAGGCGGTAGGTTGTTTGATTACTTTCTTGTCCGTAAATAGAGATATCGTCGAGTTTTCCTTGATGTTCTTGGACAAACTTTTCACTCATTACAAACATTCCACCGCTTCCACAAGCAGGATCAAAGACACGGCCTTTGTATGGCTCAATCATTTCTACTAAAAGCTTCACTATTGATTTTGGTGTGTAGAATTGCCCGCCCTTTTTCCCTTCAGCCAATGCAAACTCGCCCAAAAAGTATTCATACACTTTGCCAAGAATATCTTTTGATTTTGCCGCCTCACTGCCAAGAGCAACATCACCAATCAAATCAATAAGCCCACCAAGAGAAGATTTATCAAGATTTGGTTTTGCAAAAACTTTTGGCAAAATACCTTTAAGTGTTGGATTTTCTTTTTCAATGAGTTCCATTGCATCGTCGAGGTCTTTGCCAATGGTTGGCAATTTTGCGCGCGAGTGAAGATACTCCCAGCGAGCATTTTTCGGCACCCAAAAAACATTTTCTGCCTTGTATTCATCTTGATCTTCAGGGTCAGCTCCTTCGTATTTATCTTTGCCATTCTTTAGTTTAGTGTGAAGTTCCTCAAAGGAATCCGAAATATACTTGAGAAATATTAAACCAAGCACAATGTGCTTGTATTCTGCCGCATCAATATTTTTACGGAGTTTATCAGCCGTTTTAAACAGTTGTGCCTCAAAGTTTTCTGATTTTACGGAGTTATTTTTTGTCATAGTTTTACATTCAAGTTAAGTAGTTGTATTGTATCTGTTTCCACCTTATAAATAAACGTTTTCGGAGCGGAGCGGAGAAAACTCCTTATATTCCCCTAATCTAATAAACATTTTTTGTGGAGGTACGGAGCAAAAAATATCAGATTATCCCCTTTATAAATAAAAGAAAAAGAAATTTAAAAATTTTTTAAAACAATTGAGCGGTTAGCCCAGAAAAGAAAAGGAATATTTCAGCTAACTAGTTTTTATCCAAACTATGTAGTTGTACACTAACAATATATTGTATGTTATGCAAACTTTTGCTATTCTTTCATTATGGAAAATATTTTTAACAAAACCGACCGAGTTTTGAAATTGAAAAACTATTCTCCCAAAACTTGTAAAGCATATCTACTCTACATAACTGATTATATCAAATTTTCAAAAAAAACCGGAATTAAAAATAAGCAAAAAGCAATTGAGGAATTTTTACTCGATAAACATAAACGTGACCAATCTCCGCAAACAATCAATCTTGCTCTTAACGCCGTTAAATTTCTATATACAGAAGTTTTAAAAGATTCGCAAAAGATTGATTTGAAATTTACAAAAAGAACAAAGAAATTACCAATTGTGCTTTCACATAGAGAAATTGAAAAAATTATTGAAGCAACTGATAATCCAAAGTACAAACTCATGATATCGCTTGGTTATGCTTGTGGTATGAGAGTAAGTGAAGTGATAAGTCTCAAAATGGCAGATTTGGACATTGACGAACTGGTTGTACATATTAAAAGTGCAAAAGGTAAAAAAGATAGAATAAGCGTGTTATCAAAAAAATTACAAAATGATTTACGGAATATAATTGCAAGTAAAAATACAGGAGATTATCTTTTCGGCTCTAATCGTGGTGGTAAACTCACTACAACATCTCTACAAAAAATGTTTCGTAAGAGTTTGGCAAAAACAAACATAAATAAGCCGGCAACATTTCATTCACTTAGACATAGTTTTGCAACGCATCTATTAGAGAACGGAACGGATGTGCATTATGTACAAGAATTGCTTGGACATTCCAACATTCGAACTACTCAAATTTATACCCAAGTCACAAATCCAAAGTTGAAGAATATTAGGAGCCCATTGTAACTATAATGTAGCGAACCCACAAAAAACCAAAATTTTATCTTTGTATCTTTTTCTTTTCTCCACTTTTTAAAAAATGTTTTTGCAATTTGCTGAAGTAAAATAGAGGCAAAAATGACGCAGTGAAAACTATAAAGGCTACTACAAAAACATCTTTAGCATACGCAAAATTTTAGAATCATCGCGTACCGAGCCAACTGCCGCGGTGACTAGCAATAAACAACCCGCGCTTTGCGTGTTCCGCTTTCTTAATTATAATTTTGAAAATAGATTTTAACTTGATACAATAAATACATTAAATGATAAAAAATAAACTCCTCAACTCAATATTTGACTAGGGTTATTGCAGACCAACTCATCCACGGAGTTGACAAAGTTCTGAAACTCATATAGTATGTATCTACCTTAGATTCAAGTTCGTCACAGATTTGCCCATCATTGAGCCAATTCTGACGGTCGTGAATTCGGGCCGTAAGGCCACAACACACAGTCCCAGCAAGACATCTGAAGAATAAACAGTACTTAGATATTCCTGAATTGGATACAGATTCTTATCATTTGAAACTGGGACTGTGCAGTAGGTACATCACTTTACACATCATATTTGATACTTAAACATTTAATCATTTATTTTATTTCGTTCATTCCGTGACATCTGACATATTCGAAGAGTACTTTTAAGGTGCTCCGTCGATCTCAAGTATCCGGAAAATCTATCCACTATTATGGATTCTATAAGTTTTTCTCCCGCCACAGACGGGAATGGTTCCGATTCATCTGGAAAAGCAGGACGTAAGCCGTTCCATAAAGGGCCTCCCCGTTATAGCCACAGTCCAAAATCTCATTCTAAATCTCATACCTCTCGTTCTTCAGGTACATCTTCGGCGTTTGCCAAGGCTGCGCAACGCGCAATCGAAGTAAACTCGTCGACACCTTCTGCATCTAGCGTTTCGTCGATCATCCAAAAAGCAATCGCAAAAAATGGAAAAAAGAATGCAACGCCCGACGTGCATAAAATGTCGCTAAAACAAGGATTCAAGCGTGAAGAAGGTCAAAAACCCAGTCCAAAAAGTCCTCGACATACGGGGGGGAAACATAGTGGACGCATGGGCGGCGGTGCGTTTCAACGCGAAGCTCGCATGCATACATACAAACATAATCCGTATCTTAAGACAGGAACGGATAAAGATTTCCTAGTTGGTAAACCGAACGAGCGCCTAAAGATCGCTGTTCTCGGTGGTAATGAGGAAGTCGGCCGAAATATGACGATGATGGAATACGGCGACGATATCATCCTCATCGACATGGGCCTGCAATTTCCGGACGAAGACATGCCCGGCATCGACTACATCATCCCCAATATTTCTTGTCTTAAAGGCAAAGAAAAAAATGTTCGTGGTGTGATTATCACCCATGCGCATTATGACCACATTGGTGGTATTCCGCACCTCATGCCCAGACTGGGTAATCCGCCAATTTTTTCAACAGACCTAACGTGCGGTATTATCCAAAAACGTCAAGAAGACCATCGCGATGCTCCCCCGCTTAACATGCACATCGTGAAATCAGACGACGTTCTTCGTCTCGGCTGTTTTGAGATTGAATTCTTCGGCGTTGCGCACTCTGTGCCAGCCTCAATGGGCGTTATCGTAACCACGCCATGCGGTATTATCGTCCATACTGGAGATTTTAAACTTGATCCAGAACCTGGAGCACAATCTATCCAAGAAACCGAAAAAATCAAGAAACTCGGGGATCGAAACGTCCTTGCACTTATGATCGACTCGACGAACGCGACCCAACCAGGCCACCAGCTTCCAGAGCACGACATTCAAACAAACATCGACGAAATCATCGCCGATGCAAAAGGAAAAATTATTATCGGGACGTTTGCCTCAATGATCGCACGTATCCAACAGATTCTTCTTGCATGCGAACGTGCTGGTCGCAAAGTCGCCGTCGAAGGATTCTCGATGCGCTCTAATATCGCAATCGCGCAAGAACTCGGCTATATAAAAGTTCAAAAAGGTACACTCATCGAGACCAAAGAGGCTGTCAAGCTTCCACCAGAAAAGGTGGCAATTGTCTGCACGGGTGCACAGGGTGAAGAACGCGCAGTTCTCATGCGGATCGCCAACCGTGAACATCCGTTTATCGAAATTGAACCTGGCGATACGGTTGTCTTTTCGTCATCCGTTATTCCAGGCAACGAGCGTTCGGTTCAGCGCGTGAAAGACACACTTTACCGCGAAGGTGCAAAAGTCATCCATTACAAAATGATGGATGTACATGCTGGCGGACATGCTAAGCAGGAAGACCTCGTCGAAATGCACGAGATGATAAAACCAAAATATTTGATCCCCATTGAAGGACATTATGCATTCCTATGTGAACATGTGAATACAGCTGCTGCTGCTGGTTTTCCGCGCGAACGCGCCTTTATTGCCGATAACGGTCAGATTATCGAATTTGACAATAAAGGTAACGGCCAATTGACGAACAAAAAAGTACCGACCGAGTATGTCTTCGTCGACGGTCTCGGTGTAGGTGACACAAATCACATTATTCTTCGTGACCGTCAGGAGTTAGCTGGAGACGGCATTGTGATCGTAATCGCGGTCGTATCAGACCGGACTGGGAAGCTTCTAAACCTTCCAGATATCATCTCTCGTGGTTTTATCTACATGAAGGAGCATACGGAACTCATTCAGGCCGCACGAAAAAGAGTCGCCACAGTACTAAAGGACGAAGATCCGCGCTCTGGAGCGAACGCTGTCTACCTCAAAGACAAAATACGAGATGAACTCGGCGAATTTCTCTACCACAAAACCCAACGCCGTCCCATGATTCTTCCAGTAATTGTGGAGGCATAGCATAAAAAATAGAAAAAAATACCCTACTTCGGTAGGGTATTTTTTGAATCCATCTTTAATGACTCTACGACTTTACTCGACATGACTACACTTATATAAAATACATAAAACGGAATTATGCTATGATTGCCGCGGTGCAACACTTCAGGCATTCTGTGAATAATATGACTCAAGAACTTCTCTTTTCTGGCGTTAAGCCGACAAATAATCTCCACATTGGCAACTACATCGGGGCGCTTAAACAATGGACAGAAATCCAACACCGCTACAGATGTTTCTTTTGCATCGTAGATCTCCATGCGATTACTGTCCCACAAGCTCCAAAAAAACTGCATGAGAGTACACTGACCGTAGCCGCGACCTATCTTGCTGTAGGGATAGATCCAAATCGTTGTCGCATCTTCATACAGAGCGAGGTCCCCCAACACACGGAACTTGGATGGATCCTCGGTACGATGACTAAAATGGCGGAGCTTGAACGCATGACGCAGTTCAAAGACAAATCCAAAAAACGCGGTGAACCCGTTGGTGCCGGACTTTTTACTTATCCGCTACTCATGGCTGCGGACATCCTCCTTTACGATACGACTGTCGTGCCGGTGGGCGATGATCAAGTCCAACACCTTGAACTCACGCGTATGCTCGCACGCCGATTTAACACGCAGTTCGGTGAAACGTTCACTGTGCCACAAACACTCATCCAAAAAGTCGGCGCACGTATCATGGCCCTCAATAATCCGACAATAAAGATGTCAAAAAGTGCGAGCTCTACTGCAAACTATATTGCACTCACTGACGAACCTAATGTTATCCGCAAAAAGATTATGAGAGCCATGACTGATTCTGGAAATGAAATCCATTATGATATCGAAAAATATCCCGCAATCTCAAACCTGCTCACAATTTTTCATCATGCGACCGGCCGTACAATAAAAGATATCGAAAAAGAATTTGCAGGAAAGGGTTATGGAGATCTAAAAAAAGCACTCGCCGAAGCGGTAATTACCATGCTTGAACCGATACAAAAACGAATCCATTACTATCTTGACGATACAGGTGAACTCATGCGAATTTTGAACCGAGGACGTGATGAGGCAATCGGACTTGCAGAGACAAAAATGAAAACTGTCCTTGAACGCACAGGGTTGGGAAGACAATCAAACTAAACCCCGTAAGTAGTGAGACACTTCTCCCGACTAAAAAACAACCTACACGATCAGAAGGCACAAAGGAGAATATCTGAGATTGCAAAGAGTGGCACCCAGATCTCCGTGCGCGTATATTAATTACGATGAGCATCCGTTTATCCGCATAGCCTGCGTAGAAAAATACATATAAAAAAATCGGTCATAACCGATTTTTTTTTCTGCGACGGGCAAGATACCAACGATTAAACCATCGCTTCCAGTGACCCGTACGAAGGTAGCTCACAATACCTGGAAGAATCGAGACAAAAATTACGACAAGGATGACAGGTGTGATGTATGTATCGATATCTGGAATAAACCGTCCCAGCCCATACCCGAGTCCGACCGTTGCCGAAACCCACACGATGCCGCCAATAACATTAAAGGTAGCAAACTGCGCGTATCGCATACCAGCCATACCCGCGACGAGCGGTGCAAATGTCCGAACAATTGGCATAAAACGCGCAAGAACAATCGTCTTGCCTCCATGCTTATCGTAGAATGCACGCGTGCGCTCCAAGTGTCGGCGTTTAATGTAGCGGTGCTCCCGCTCAAAGATCTTGCGTCCAGAGAGTTTTCCAATTTCAAATCCCATCGCATCTCCAAGAATTGCACAAGCAGAGAGAAGGATAAGCAAGATAAAAATATCGAGATTCCCGCGTGCAGCAAAAATCCCCGCTGTGACTAAAAGTGAATCTCCAGGGAGAAAAAATCCAAAAAAAAGCCCTGTCTCCGAAAAAACAATGAGTGCGAGCGCCACATAACCGCCAGTTCGGATTATGACATCAAGATTCTGCAAATGTAGAAAAAAACTATAGAGATATTCCATGAGTCTGTATCATTTTTTTGTGAAGACCCACGTCCCAACCCAGTCATCTGCTGGTGGAGTCAAACGGAAATGTTCTGCGCGCACCTTGAGGTTTTTCGTTGGTCCATCATTCGGTGTTGTTGTGAGGATCACATCACATTTAGTTATGGCACCCTCAAAATCACGGGCGAAATACGCATCAAGTGCGGTCTCAAAATCCTTAACGAGTTTTCGTTCTGCTAAAGATACCCGCTCAATAGAAGCAACGACTTCATAAATCATGACCTGTTCCTTTTTACCTTTAACCGCGACTTTATCGAGACGCCGACAGAAGATCTTTGATGCAATTTCTTTTGCTGTCGAACCTGAAATAATAATCCCGACACCATACTCTTTCGTCAGACCTTCAAGCCGCGAACCAAGATTCACATTATCGCCGATAACAGTGTAATCAAACCGCACTGTCCCGCCCACGTTACCCACGACCATGTCGCCAGAATTTACGCCGATCCCGATGTGAAGCTCAATATCTCCGAAGGCTTTTGTGCGATTCATCTCCACGAGCGCATCCCGCATATCGAGTGCCGTCCGAACCGCGCGTTCTGCGTGGTCTGGTTGATCAAACGGCGCATTCCAAAATGCCATAACCGCATCACCGATGTATTTATCAAGTACGCCTTGGTGCTGAAATACGATATCAGTCATACGCGTGAGGTACATATTCAGAACTTCGACGAGGCGTTCCGACGGCAATCCTTCAGAAATAGTCGTGAACCCACGAATGTCGGAAAAAAGTACGGACATCCGCTTACGTTCACCTCCAAGCTTAAGCTGGGACGGATTTTTGATGATAGAATTAACAACTGACTCAGAGACATATCGTGAAAAGGCACTCTTAAGTTCGCGACGATCACGATCCGACTGAACACGCTGTTGGAGTGTCACAGCGGCGTATCCAAAAACAAGCGTAAACGTCGGCCAGACGATATCCACGATAAAACCCCGATCAAAAGCCATAAAAGCTCCGATAAGTACCGCAATCCAAACAACGAGAAGTACTGGGATACTCCATCGTGCGCGGATAAATGGAACAATTAATCCGACGAGGACACCAAGAAGCAATATAAATAATCCCATGAAGACGAATGGGACTGGACGAAGCCAATGTTCGCCTGCGATGGTATCAAAGATTGATGCATGAATCTCCGCACCTGGCATGAGCACGCCGTTTGATGTCGGTACGAGCAACGAATCATGAAGATCTGGCGCCGTGGATCCTACAAAAACGATTCCATTTTTGATCACGGAAAGATCTGCCGTACCGCGTAAAACGGCGGCTGCCGAAATTGTACGGAACGTATGAAATGGAGGACCGTCGAAATTCACCATCATACGATGGTCATGATCAACTGGCGCAGCGGAGAGCTGTGCGGATAGACCGGCAAATTTCGCTACCTGCACGGCGAACGCATCAATCGAACCACCGTCTGGTGCACGAACTAAAAGTGGAATCCGCCGCATAATACCGTCGGCGTCAGGTGGCGTATTGCTATGTCCAGCCGCAGCAGCCGCAGAAGCTATTTCTGGGATCGACGCGAGAACACTCCCTGGAGCATATCGCAGTCCGCTCGACGTAAACTCCAGTTTGAGTTCAACAGGCAAAACCACACGACCAGATGCGCGAAGCGCATCTGCTAATGCCGTATCATCCGCAGGATCCGATGAGTCAGGAAAATTAACGTCATAAGCGATCACTTTTGCCCCCGCATCTGTAAGTTTATTTATAAGCTCCGCATGGATCTTTCGCGGCCATGGCCATCGACCGATCGTCGCAATTGACGCATCATTAATTGCAACGATCGTAATATGCGAATCTGGAATACGGTGTATAAATAAACGATCCGTCGCGCGATGACTCCAACTTTGAAGAATACCAAAACTAAATCCTGCCGCACAGATCAAACCAATCATCAATCCTACGAGGATTGGCTGAAAAAAACGCCTCTTTCGACTAAATACTTTCGGCATACCTCTCATCCAGCCGTGACTTGCATATCAATCCCTCCTTTTGCCGAACCGGCCTGATCTGTATAAGAAGCAGTTATTGTAACCATTCCCGCAGCATTCCCGGCATGAAAAAGATTTCCAGACATAGAGCCAATACTCGGATTGGATGTGACAAACTGCGCCATTTGCGTCACATCTTTCGTAGACCCGTCGGAATAATATGCCGTTGCTCTTAAAAGAACACGCGTTCCAGATACAAGACTCGTTACACCTTGTGAAACAACCTTAATCCGCGTCAGTGTCACAGGTGCCGCATTGATCCGCACACTGCGCGTAGCGTTTAGGGTTGTATCGCCATCGTGATACATCGCTGTAATCGTCACATTCCCTTCCGCCGTGGCACTATATATGGGACCGTTCAGAGAACCGAGCGCACTAGATAAAGAAAAGATTGAGCGCGCTGTTACATCATGCGTCGAACCGTCCGACGAGGTACCAATAACAGATAGCCGCACAGTATCTCCGACTGTCGATGGATTTGGTTGAACTGTAAAATTCAATTGCGTAAATCTCGGAGTAGCTGGCGTGCTCGTCGCAATAATCACATCAGTGGATGTCGTTGCTGTTATCTTCGGCACGATGATCTGACTAGTCGGCGGTACAATCGCCGTAGCAAGGCGGATCCGCAAACTAACTTCACGAATCTTGAGCCCACTCAATTTTCCGCGAAGAGCTCTCAACCGGCTAATTGGAACCGTATCAGGAAAATGATCAATAGTACGCTCCACATTTTGCAAACCTTGACGTGCTGCATCAAGTGAGGCCTTTGCATGATCAAGTGACGACATGTCGATTAGGATCCCCGCCTCATCCAGCCATGTCTCAATATTCAAAAGATGTGCATAAGCCGTATCGATCCGGTCCGTCCCAGCAAGTGTGACATTCAGATCTTCCATGATCTGCTTCATATGATATGCCGGCGAGGCAAATTCCACGCCTCTCATGAGAAACAGAATATCACCAAGTGATATCTTTAATTTTGCACGATAAGCGGCCCCATTTGTACCCGCAATATGTGCCGCAATATCATTCTGCACTGCACTCAATGTTTGAAACGCGACACTGTATTTTCCACTCTCAATCTGACGCTCAATGGCATACAATCGACGGGCCGTATAACGAGCGTACAACTCCGGCGCATGTGAAGGATCAAGCATGATGTGCAAACGCTCCGAATTATGCGCAAGCACATCCGTAAAACTCCCAGGCCGCGCACCACCCATTGCATTCATTTGTGCAATCAGACTTTGTGTTATTGAATGGACAAACAATTTATCGCCAGCCGTATTTTTTATGAACCACTCACTCTGCTTTACATTATCGCTCAAAGGCTGGGAAGCAATCACCTTGCCTTTGGCATTAAATGTAGCCAAGAATCCTTCTGAGACAACAAATGCAGAATCCAAATTCGGCGCGGAGCTCCCAATTTCACCTCCCGAAGCCTGAACAGCTGCATCCGAAACCCAAAGTGTTGTTCCAGCCGATGTGGTTTGAAGATTGAATGTTGTCCCACGAACGGTAGCAACGACCGTGTTTGTATGCACAACAAACGATTCGTTGAGATCAAGCAAGCGCAATACACGACTCCATACCCGTCCAGAAACGAGCCGGAGATTTACAACAAACGGAGTACTCCGAACCATATCTGCGCGTTCAATGTGAATTTCTGTCTTTGATGCGAGCCGACTTTCTCCATGTCCATCAAATTCAATTGTTGCCTCCGCGTGTACGCCCGTTCGGACTGTATCTCCTGGAGATAACTTCTCATCATCCGAAGCCTGTTGCCACGCATCAGATCCTGCATGCTGGATATCGACCTGTCCGGCGACTGCTTTCAGTTGGATAAAAGCCTCTGAAGGCGGAGGAAGCGAACCGAGCGACCAAAACCAGAACCCAGTGCCCGCGAGGAGCACAATCAAACCAATCAGAGAGACGACCCATCTTCGCATAATTCTTATAAGAGCATACCATGCAAAACTCGTTGACAAAAGCTAAAAAATCAGCTATATTTAGCGAGCTCGGGTCGGCTAGATGGCTACTCGACCTTGTAAAAGATCGGGAGGAAAGTCCGAACACCTATCCCGATGCGAATCGGGATATCGTGAGAGCCGTTAACGACGGCCGGGATATAGCGAGGTAAACGAAAGGACACGTGCCAGACGTTTCCACGTAAACCCAGGGAAAGTGCCACAGAGACTACTCTATCTTCTGTCGCATAAGCTGCAGAGGACAAAGGTGAAAAGTGAGACGATGTGGATTTGCATCTGTGAACCTGCTACGCCTCTCCGTCGATGGTGACATCGACGCGCGGCAAACCCTCTCTGGTGCAAGAGCAAGAATCGGTGCGGTAACGCACTGATACTGGTAGCTCGCTCGAGCCGCGCAGCAATGCACGGCCCAGATAGATTGCCATCACCCCGGTACAATTGTGTCGGGGGACAAAATTCGGCTTATCGGCCGATCCGAGTATCAAAACGCTCCGCGGAATGCGGAGTGTTTTGATGGTATACTACTATCATCGACTTCCATGCGTGTCCGCCGTCTTGATCTCACCTTTACTGCACTCCAGCTTCCACTGGACATTTTGGCGCTGTATGTAGCCGCGATCTCCGCCTATTTTCTCCGCTTCAGTGGTCTCCTCGCCAACATTCTTCCAATCCTCCAAAATGTACCCTTCACGGAATATCTTTCGACTACGACAGCCTTTGTTGCCGTTTGGATCGTATTTTTCGCGCTTTTGGGTTTGTACAGGACTCGACCACGGCGCGCATGGGACGAACTCGGACGCATTATCATTGCCTGTGGCGCTGGTACGCTTACTGTTATCGCCACAGTCTTTTTCCGACGCGAAATTGCAACGTCCCGATTTATTGTCCTTGCAGTCCTAGGACTCTCAATCCTTTATGTCTGGATTTTCCGCCTTTTTCTGCGCGTAATGCGCCATTCCCTTTTACAAGCACGAATCGGTCACCGTCTGACAGTCGTCATTGGATCTGGCCCCGCGGCCGACCGGATCGTTGCAACATACAAAGAAAAACCCATCCTTGGAGTTACGATTATTCACCATTTTAAAACTTGGAATACCGACGTACGAAAAACAATCAAACGTTTTTTAGACAAAGACCAACTCGATGGGATCCTGCTTGCAGATCCAAATTTGGACAAAGAACACTCCCTTGAGCTTATCGCGTTTGCCGAAAAATCACATCTAACCTTTACTTATCTCGCGGATCTCTTTGCTGCAACATTCACAAATGTCTCGGTTACGACTGAAACAGGTGTACCAGTCATTGAAGTACGCCACACGCCGCTTGATGGATGGGGGCGCATTACGAAACGAACATTTGATATTGTGGGTGCACTTTTTTTTCTTATAATAACGAGTCCGATTATTCTTCTCTCTGCGTTTCTACTTAGTATCGAGGACAGCCTCCCCGTGATCTTTCAAAATGAGCGCGTCGGAGAGCGTGGCCGTATCTTCAAGCTATACAAACTGCGGACTATGTGGCGGAAATACTCAATCGGACCGCAGTTTGACAGGATGAGCAAAAAGAATCTTGAATTGGAAAAAGAACTCATCCGAAAAAAAAGTATTAAACAAGGCCCGGTCTACAAAATCGCCGAAGATCCACGCGTGACGCCTATCGGTCGATTCCTTCGACGTTGGTCCCTCGACGAACTTCCCCAATTCTGGAATGTACTTAATGGAGACATGTCACTTGTGGGACCGCGTCCGCATCAACCGCGTGAAGTCGCACACTACCCTCCGCAACACCGCCGCGTGCTCGCAATCCGACCAGGAATCACAGGCCTCGCACAGATCTCTGGACGCAGCGACCTAACTTTTGAAGAAGAGATCAGCCTTGATATGTGGTACATCGAAAATTGGTCCATCACTCTCGACGTCTATATCCTCCTAAAAACCCCATTCGCTGTCCTTTACCG
This sequence comes from Candidatus Uhrbacteria bacterium, assembly GCA_003231955.1. GTDB lineage: Bacteria > Patescibacteriota > Patescibacteriia > 2-12-FULL-60-25 > 2-12-FULL-60-25 > SZUA-46. The sequence goes on from QIKL01000020.1 coordinate 14,375, forward strand.
CAAGGGCGCATATTAGCCTTGACTTTTCCCCCGACAGATCCATGCGACGTGCGTAAAATGTGCGGCATATGGAGGAAGCCTCACAACAAGAGCAAATCTTAAAAACGCACCCGACGAGGCGAGAACTTTGCTCGCTCAAAGTCGCACTCGTTCACGATTATCTTGTACAGGATGGCGGCGCAGAACGTGTCCTTTCCGCACTCCAAGAAATATTCCCAGACGCACCGACGTTTGTCCTTCTCTATCATAAAAGCCATGCACAAGCGAAAGGTCGAACCGTAATCCCTTCGTTCCTTCAACGTTGGCCGCTGGCACTCCGCAAATACCAATGGTACATGCCTCTTATGCCCACAGCTGTGGAATCCATCAATCTAACAGGCTTTGATCTCGTAATATCAACAACCAGTCTTTTTGCAAAAGGTGTCATTGCGCCAGCTGATGCTGTACACGTCTGCTATTGCCATACACCAACACGCTTTCTTTGGCAGGAACGATTCGGATATCTGAGCAACCTACCATATGCGCGTATATTCCATGTCTTTGCGCCATTCTGGTTCCACGAACTACGCTTATGGGACCAGCTTGCGGCCGGACGGCCGGACTATATGGTAACGAACAGTCAAACGAGCCGGGAACGAATCATGCGTTGCTACCGTCGTGAAGCATCTGTTATCCCTCCACCTGTAGATACGGATAAAATCCAACTCACAACTAATTTAGGGACATATTGGCTCGCTGGCGGTCGCCTCGTTAAATATAAACGATTTGAACTCGTCATTCGAGCATTCAACGATCTCAACCTTCCGTTAAAAATCTTCGGTACTGGGCCAGAAGAACGAAAACTTCGCCGCCTCGCGAATAAAAATATCAATTTTCTTGGCTATGTTCCCGAGGGTGAAAAAGTTCAACTATACCAAAGTGCTATCGGTTTTCTCGCTCCACAGATTGAGGACTTCGGGATCACATCCGTTGAAGCCATGAGTGCAGGGAAACCTATCATTACTTGCCGCAAAGGCGGAGGTGCAGAAACTGTGATTGATGGAGTCATCGGACGTCACGTCGATGTTCAGCACTGGGAGGATCTGCGAGACGCTGTCTTGCGTTTTGATGCGTCACACTTTAATCCTGCAACGATCCGTGCGCACGCTGAACAATATTCGCGGGAACGATTTCAATCTAGCATCCGAAAATTTCTTCAGCGAACGATTGATGAAAAAGCATGAGAATCTTTATCGACGCACGTTCGTTTATTGACACGCAAAGAGGGGGCGTGAGTCGTGTCGCAACTAAAATCTCTACAGCATATGCAAAAGCATATCCTAATGACGAAATCATCTGCGCAACAACGGGGATAAAAAAACCAAAGCTCCCCAACTGTCTCGCTTCACAACCCAACGTCAATCATATTCATCTCAAAATCGCAAATAAACTCTGGAGCGCCGGATGTATGTCTGGCATTGCATCCCTCCCCCGCTCCGTTGCGCGCATAAGTAAAAAAATAGATGTCTTTTTTTTCCCAAACATCGGATTTATCGGTGCCACCTCAAAAATGCCTACGATATTACTACTGCACGATCTTTCATTTTTGATTGAACCACACTGGTTCACGCGTAAACAACGCCTATGGCATCATGCTATTTATACACGACATCTCATCACAACGGCAAAACAGCTACTCTCCGTCAGTGAAACAACAAAACGTGACGCTATCCGTATCTTAGGCATCCCCGAAGATCGTATCACTGTCATTCCGATTGGTCCGACATTGACAGACACAAGTAACATTCGCCTAGATCCGCATAACAAAAGGAGCATGGCGCATCCTTTTACAAAAAAATATATCCTTGCTCTCGGTGAAAACAATCCACGCAAAAATATTGCGATAGCCAAAGCCGCAGTCAACGCACTCCGCGCAGATACACACTACGCAGATATCAAACTTATTATCCCGACGGGTAAACCGACGGATGATCAGCTAGCGTCTCTATATAAAAATGCCGCCGTATTTCTCTATCCATCATGGTACGAAGGCTATGGATTACCGCTTCATGAAGCTGCTAGTTTTGGTACGCCGTGTGTCGCATCGACATCTGGTGCACTTCCTGAAACTGCGCCTATGGGAACGTTCTTCGCAGACCCCGCAAAACCTCATCACTGGGTCGAAGCGTTAAAACTTGCACTTACCAAGCCACGAACGCCCGTAGCTCCAGATCTAGACGGCTGGCGAAAAGCAGCAACGACACTTCATCATGCTATCTCAACGATCAAAACTTAAATTAAACTTACATTGCTCTATGCTTTTTTAACGATTGACAGACCGGCTTAAAAGGCAAAGCCGACAGTAGCATTATTTTTTTTAGAAATATCAGAAATCTAGCGTTCTCGAAGAGAGACGGCGCCGTTGACAAAAAACTCATTTTTTGCTATATTGCGACATTCGTACCTCATAAATATTTTCACGCAAACAATACTTAAATAAACCGTTAACATAGCAAAATACAATATGAAACGTACACTTATTCGCGTTACCATCGCGGCCCTTATTACTGGGTTCGCACTTTTTACGACGTTTACACCCGTGCTCGCGCAAAGCAACTGGACATGGACCAATCTCTCGTCCATGATCGCAGAACGTCAAAATCGTCCAGTCTGGGCCAATAGCTACGCCTCACCATATTGGTATTTTACAGACGGACAAGACCTGTGGTCTGGAGGCCATGTATGGAAGACTGACGGCTCAAGCATGGCAGACATTACTAGCGACGTTCGTAGTGCAGGCCTTTCACGCGTGGACGACATCGTCTCCGACGGCCAGACGATTTTCTTTTTGGAGAATGTTACACCGCGAAATAATTCGATTCGAGTCATTGCATACAACGGATCGTTCACCAATCTCACGAGCCACATTCAACAAGATCTTTCATCCCACGAAGGAATCGTCCAGATAGCTGGTTCAGATGGTGTTTGGGCCATTCTGACGTCAAACGGCCGTATAATTCTGTACACGCCTGCAAGCAATACATTCCACACGATCCATGCTGGAATAACTGCACAGATTCCGTATATCCAAAATCATGTTTCAACCGAAAATGGGATGCATTTTACGATGACGATTCAACCTTTACAACATGGCTGGATTCTCGCTGATGCGACAAATGGCATTAACGTTCAGTTATCACGTATCGATACATCTGGGAACGTCACTCCTATCAACAATACTGGATACCCAATGACAAATCTTGATGCATTCGCATCTAATGGACAAACAGTTATCATGGCAGGGGTGAACGCATCTTCACCATTCGTCTATACCTACAACGGAAATGCATTTAGCAATGTCTCTTCGCAGGCTTCTGTGATTTCTAATTGGAAAAATACATTAATTGGATACGATGGAACATCATGGCTCATCCTCAAAAGAAAAAATCTCTATCGTTTTAATGGAACAAATTTTGACAGTCTCGGACAGACAAAAGACTATTTCGTCACGATTGCCAACAATAACTCCGGCACATTCCTACTTGGCGGCGCAGTCTCAACGGCTGGAAATCCAGACCCTTCCTATCCACTAAAACTAAAACTCGTAAAGGTGCAAGAACCAAATGTTGTGGACACACACTCAAAGACGGATACCAACACCGCAAGCGATTCATACGGCGGCGGCCGAACGTATACCTCAGATTTTGGCCCAACAATCACGACAGCTGGCAGTCCATCAACCTACACTGTAAGCAATGGCGGAACATTCGACTATCACGTGACGGCAACTGATCCGAGTGGCATTGATCATATCGATCTCTATGTAAACACTGTACGAATCAAAACATGTCATGCAAGTACTTGCGACTATTCTGCCACCTATTTTACGAATGGTCTTTCAACACGAGCCGTGCCGATCTTTGCCTACGCACAAAATCGCAATGGCAATACGACCAAGACGTCCTGGGAGAAGCTGACTGTGAACATGTCAGATGCGTCGGATACAATTGAACATTCTGTCGGGGAAACAACGGTTGCGGTAGGGACGCGTCCACTAGGTATCGCATATGGCGGAAGTTACATTTGGGTGTCAAATTATGATTCAAACACCGTCTCAAAAATAGACCCCTTAACAAACACAGTCGTGGCAACAATTGGGGTGGGGGCGGCTCCATGGGGTATCGCATATGGCGGAAGTTACATTTGGGTGGCGGACAGTGGCTCTAATAGCGTCTCTAAAATTGACCTATCGACGAACAAGGTTGTGGCAATGGTTGTAGTGGGGACGGGACCGAAAGGTGTTGCTTTTGATGGAAGTCACATCTGGGTGACGAATAGTAGGATGACGAATGGTGAATGGAATGGTAGCTCTAATAGCGTCTCTAAAATTGACCTATCGACGAACAAGGTTGTGGCAACGGTTGTAGTGGGGACGGGACCGGAAGGTGTTGCTTTTGATGGAAGTCACATCTGGGTAGCGAATGAAGGTTCAAACAACGTCTCAGAGATTGATCCTCTGACAAACGCGGTTGTGGCAACGGTTGCGGTGGGGACGAGCCCGATGGGTGTTGCTTTTGATGGAAGTCACATCTGGGTAGCGAATAATAGTTCAAACAACGTTTCAAAAATTGACCCCTTAACAAACACAGTCGTGGCAACAACGACCGTGGGGGCATGGCCTGAAGGTATCACATATGACGGAAGTCACATCTGGGTAGCGAACATTCGGTCAAGCGACGTCTATAAAATTGATCCCTCAACAAATAAAGTTGTGGCAAAGGTTTTGGTGGGGACGAGCCCAATAGGTGTTGCTTTTGATGGAAGTCACATCTGGGTAGCGAACAGTAGCTCTAGTAATGTCTCTAAGATTGACCCATCGACAAATTCAAATCGTGCAAATGATAATATCTCAGTGCGGGGAACGCTTGATCCGTCGGGACCAATCCTGAACTGGAACACGACTGCGACGTATCATGCCCATGCTTCCGCTTCAAGCGGTCTCTCGTATATTGAAATCTACGTCAACGATTCTTTTGAACACGGGTGTATATTTAGCCGGACGGCTAGTGCTAGTACTCTAAACTGCGATGCTTCAATCTATACATCAAACTACTCAAATGGCGCCCAACTCACATTCAATGCCATTGCGATGGACAACGATGGAGGGATCGCTTGGAACAATTCAAAGACCGTGACCATCCATGACAACAAATCGACGAGTAGTAATACGTGGATCTCCTCAAATCCAGATACGACAACCCTGCAAAGCGGCCAGACCGTGATCTTCACGGCTAACGCAACCAATCCGATCGGTATTCGTAGTATTCAGATGTATGTAAATGGCAATGTCCAAAACACATGCAACCCAGATATTCTGATATATGGAACAGCGACCTGTAGCGCGACAATCCATGGTGCAAACTATTCAAATGGCACGAGTGTCTATGTAAATGCACGTATCACGGACGGAAATGGAAACATTACATGGTCACAAAACCGCACCTACGATATCACCTTAAAAAAATCGACAAATACCGAAACCTCAACGTGGATCTGGTCTAACCCGAACGTAACACAGATTGCGGCGAATCAAAATGTCCGCTTTTACGTAGGTGCATGGAATGCAGCAGGCATTAAAGACATTAAGATGTATGTAAACGGCGTTAACTCTCGATCATGCGATCTTGGCTACATCGCCAACGGAAATCAACGATGTTCCGCCCTAATTCAGGGAGCGAATTACCAGCCAGGAACGAGTGTTTACGTAAATGCACGTATCACGGACGGAAATGGAAACATTACATGGTCATCAGCACGAACCTACACCATTTCTAAAACGCCAACGATGATGACTACGACGACTCAGCCGAATCTTCCAATCCGATTCAGTATGGTCTCGAACCATGAAGATGGTTTCACTAATAATGAAACAATTTCATTCGTAGCTACGGCTACAAATCAAGATGCCATCCAGCGGATTAACATCATGGTGAACGGTACGCTTGTTAAAACCTGTACTCATTCAAACTCCTGCGCATACACAGGAGGTCCATACAATAACCGTACATCTGTGTCCTACGGCGCTAAAGTAATCGATAACAATGGTAACTCCCTCTGGACTGGCTACAAGATCCTCATCAAAAAATAAAATATTACACACAAAAAAATGCTCCAATGGACAACGGAGCATTTTTTGTTTCTTTGATCAAATCTCAAATATATGTATGTACTAATGAGTCTCTGTGCGATCAAAGTACATAGGATCCGATTTTTATAATATCGTATCAAATCACCGAGAACGTTTCATTTTGCATCCCAAATTCGAGGTCATCCATTAGCTTACACAATACATCTACGAATAAGACTCTAAAAAAATCATGTGCCTAAGATCCTAAAAAAAACGAAGCGCCTATGTGCTCAAATCTTCCTTATGCACAAGAAAATATTACTTTCTCACATCATTAAAATAAACCAATGTAGCTTATCCGACATGTCCGATAGCTTGATTCTTGCCAAAAACACCAACTTCCTATATAGTCCCCGTAACTTTTGAGCCTTCTGTAACCGTACAAAAAATTAAATAACGCGGGGGTTGGCGCACAAAAGATGTAACATGTCAGCTATAAAAGAACAGGAAAAAGAAGTCCCACAGACAGAAATCGGAAAGCTCCTAAGCGATACGGCGAATGCGCCGTTTACAACCTTCCCTACTGTCGGCGAGGTAATTAAAGGAAAAGTCATCGCAGTTGGCCGTAACGAGGTTCGCATAGATCTCAATGGTCTCGCAATCGGCCTTATCCGTGGACCAGAGCTTGACCCAAACGCCCACCTCACGGCAGGCGAAGAGGTAGAAGCAACAGTCATTGATCTTGACAACGAATTCGGTGAACTTGAACTCTCGCTCAAGGGCGCGGATAAAAAGAAATCCTGGGAAAAACTTCGTGAGCTCTTCACCAAAAATGAACCGATCCCCGTCAAAATCCTTGAAGCAAATAAAGGAGGTCTGCTCGTTCGGCTTGAAGGTATTACTGGATTCCTCCCAGTATCACAGCTCAGCCCGGAGAACTATCCACGCGTATCTGGTGGCGATAAGATACAAATTCTCGAGAAGCTCAAAGAGTTGATCGGCAGCCAGTTCGATGTAAAAATCATCGATGTCAATGAGGATGCAGGTAAGCTCATTGTCTCTGAAAAGGCCGTATGGGAATGTAAACAGGAAAGTGTTATTTCCAAATACAAAGTCGGAGGTATCGTTGAAGGCGATGTCACAGCTGTGACAGACTTTGGCGCCTTTATCCGCTTCGATCAAAACCTTGAAGGTCTTGTACATATCTCGGAGATCGCATGGCAACGTATCGACCATCCACGCGATGTACTCAAAATTGGTGATCATGTACGTGCCGAGATCATCAACATTGAAGGATCCAAGATTTTTCTCTCTATGAAGAAGCTTATCGAAGATCCATGGAAGAGTGTCAGTGAACGGTTTAAGGTTGGCCAGATGATTACGGGTAAAGTTATCAAGATTAACCCGTTCGGTCTCTTTGTGGAGCTCGACCCAGACATCCACGGGCTCGCACATATCAGCGAACTTTCAAACAAACCTGTAAAGGACGTAAATGAAGTCGCACGGATCGGTGATGAGTTTGAATTTCGTATTGTATCTATCGAACCCGAAAATCATCGCCTCGGCCTCTCGCTTAGATCGCAAAAAGATGAAAAAGAAGAAGCTAAAGCCTAAGACAAACAATCAAAACTCCCTCAATCGAGGGGGTTTTGATATCCATGAACACATCTCGACAATCCTTCCGCCATTCGCTACAGTGACCGAATTGAAACTATGAATTCAACTTCAAAAAATATTTTTCTATTCGTGGCAGCGCTGGTCATCGTCGGCGTCGTATTTGCGACGATCAACGTGAACCCAACAAAACGAGTAGACATCTCAACTATCATCCAAGATGTCCAAAACGGCACGATTAAAAGTATCACTGTAAATGGCGCCAGTATCAAAGCGACGCTTAATAATGGCACCAAAGTCGACTCCACAAAGGAATCTACTGAGTCCCTTTCGACCGTACTCAAAAACTATGGCGTCGACGCCAAAAAGATGCGCAACATTAAAGTAGATGTAACTGAAGGGACTGGATGGAACTATTGGCTTGGGGTCATTCTACCGAATGTTTTGCCGCTTCTCCTTATTTTTGCCCTCATCTGGTTCTTCCTTCGCCAAATGCAGGGACAAAATAACAAGGCAATGATGTTTGGACAATCTGGTGCGCGCGAGATCCAAAAAGATGCAAAAGATAAGGTGACTTTCAACGATGTCGCTGGCGTGGCGACAGCTAAGGAAGAGTTAACTGAGATCGTCGAGTTCTTAAAAAATCCCAATAAATTTACCGCGCTTGGTGCCAAAATCCCAAAGGGTGTGCTCCTCATGGGAAGCCCTGGTACAGGAAAGACACTCCTGGCACGCGCAGTCGCTGGTGAAGCCAACGTGCCATTCTTTCACATTAGCGGATCTGAATTCGTCGAGATGTTTGTCGGCGTCGGTGCATCTCGCGTCCGCGATCTCTTTGCCAAAGCAAAAAAAAGCGCACCATGTATTATCTTTATTGATGAGATTGATGCTGTAGGCCGCCAGCGTGGCTCAGGTCTCGGCGGTTCGCATGATGAACGTGAACAAACATTAAACCAGATCCTCGTAGAGATGGACGGTTTTGAACCGAATAACGGCGTCATTGTCATGGCTGCGACCAATAGACCGGATGTTCTCGACCCGGCGCTTCTACGCCCAGGCCGTTTTGACCGCCGCGTAGTCCTTGATCCGCCAGACATTAACGATCGTGAACAAATTCTTAAAATTCACGCCAAGAACAAGCCACTCGCCAAAGACGTTTCGATCCGCATACTCGCGGAGCGTACGCCTGGATTTACTGGAGCAGATCTTATGAATCTTATGAACGAAGGCGCAATCCTCGCGGCACGAAAAAATATCAAAGAAATCCCCATGCATCTGTTGCTTGAATCGATTGAAAAAGTCCTCCTAGGACCAGAACGCCGCAGCCATGTCATGAACGAGGATGAACGTAAAGTCACGGCGTATCATGAAACAGGACATGCACTCGTCGCTCATCTCTTACCGCACGCGGATCCGATTCAGAAAGTATCGATTATTTCGCGCGGCCGTGCAGCAGGATACACACTAAAGATGCCGACAGAAGATCGTCTTATGCGAAGCAAATCGGATTACATCGACGATATTGCCGTTATGTTGGGAGGCTATGCTGCAGAACAAGAGATATTCCACGACATTACGACTGGCGCATCCAGTGACATGCAACAGGCAACGCAATTAGCTCGCAACATGGTTACGCAATGGGGCATGAGCGATAAACTAGGACCTCGAACGTATGGCCAACATGGAGATATGATCTTCCTTGGACGTGAGATTCATGAAAATCGCGACTATTCGGACAACAAAGCCGTGGTTATCGATGAAGAGATCGACAAACTCATCTCCGACGGCCTCATAACGGCCAAAAAACTCATCACCAACCATCGAGACGCCATGGACCGTGTTGCAGATAAACTTCTTGTACAAGAAACTCTCGAGCGAAGGGAGTTCACGGATACGATCGGACTCCCACCCGCGAATCCAAAAAATCTCATGCAGCCCAACACGTAAAAGTAGATTATGGGAATATAAAAAACGAAAAAGATCGATGCCACAAGCATTCGACCTTTTTGTGCTATTATAGTTGGTGCTATGATTCGTTCCTCTTTGCGACACCATGATCCCGTCTACCGTGACGTAATCAAACATGCCCTCATTAATGCGTGGAAGGGTTGGCGCTATTGGCCGCTCGCCTTCTTAGCTTCGGTTCTGCTGACCGGTAGTTCCTATGGTTTTCTTGTTCAGTCACTTAGTGTGGTTGGGAAGAAGAGTTCCCTCATTGGACAAAAACTACCCAACATTCAAACTGCGTTCGCAACCATTTCGCAGGGTGGCAATATCGTTAATGCTACATATGCACTTCAAATCGTCTTCATTATTGCGATCCTCATTCTGGCTTTCTTTGGTCTGTCCGTGATCGCACAGGGCGGACTTGTTTTTATTCTTGGCGAGACCCGGCGCGGAAAGAAACCCACACTCCGCGAAGCATTCCGCGTCGGCGGGAATGCCTTTTGGCCACTTGCTGTGGTCAATATTCTTGCATTCGCCGTTATCGGCATCCTCCATTTCTTTGTGGCATTTCCACTCTATCTTGCCATTACGAATCCGACCCAATTGATGCTGACTCTATACATCCTTTCGTTTATTGTCTTCATCCCGCTCATCTTTCTTATTGTAATCATCCAGATTTTTTCTATTAACGCCATGATCTTACAAGGAGCACCTGCGGCTGAAGCAATTATCCGTAGTTATAATCTCTTCAAAAAACACTGGCTGACTATTTTTGAAACAGCTTTCATTCTCTTCTTCCTCACGCTCGGAATTTTTATCATCGCGACAGGGCTTATCTTCGTCGGAGTCATCCCGATTCTCGTCGCGGTCTTAATCGCAGCATTTATACATTCAACATTCCTCTTTGGAACGGCACTCGGCGTTGGGCTCGCCGCACTTATTATCGGCGGATTCGTCGTCGCATCGTTTGCCACCCAACTACAATATGCTACGTGGACTTACCTGTACCAACGACTTGGTGAAGGCGGAGTGGTACCCAAACTCCACCGGTGGATCCGAGGCCTCATGGAGTCCTTCTCCGTCCCAAAATCCTAATCTATGGCCATGGCGAAAAAACCAAAAAAGGCCCAATCTATCGAAGAACTCTTTAAGAAACCAGCAGCTTCGATAGATGACGCCTCTTCAGAAGTCTCAACAAAATCCAACACAAAAACGTCACCCATCCGTAAAGGCAACGCAGGCGAAAAACTTGAAGAAAAAATACAAACGATCCACTTGCGTGAGATTGAAAAACAAACGGTTGCTAAGGCAGCATCACTCAACCTTCCCTACATCGACTTACACGGATTCCCCATAGCACAAGAAGCTCTTGCTCTTATTCCGCGAAAAAATGCAGAAAAACTTCAGACTGTTATCTTCTTCCGTTCTGGAGACGAGATCCGCATCGGAACAGTCCAGCCCAGTGATGGCGTCGACGCGCTCGTTGCGCAGCTAGCTAAGGACTTCTCAGCAAACGTCGCGATCTATCTCATCTCTGAAGAAAGCTTCAAAGCCACATTGAAATTGTACGATGCACTTCCGCAGATCAAAGAGATTATTTATGGCGTCCGCATCGAAGAGAAAACTCTCGAAAAATACTCGCAAGAAATTACAGACATCCGAAAGCTTCAAGAAATAATCAGTCATGTTTCCACGACCGATACAATTGCACTTATCCTGGGCGCAGCACTCAAACTAAATGCATCAGATGTCCATGTTGAAGCGGAAGAATCTGACGTCAAAATCCGTTATCGTGTCGATGGCGATCTCCGTGATGCAGCAAAGCTTCCAAAAACTTCCTGGAAACAGATGATCACACGACTTAAGCTCCTTGCTGGTGTCAAAATGAACATTGAAAACACACCACAGGATGGCCGTATTACAATCTATCTCACCAATGAAAAAGTCGACATTCGCGTCTCTTTTCTCCCCACAGCATTCGGCGAATCTGTTGTTATGCGGCTACTCCGTCCAAAAACGATCTCGCTAGAATTTGAACAGCTCGGTGTCCGCGACCACGCATGGGAATCGCTCAAGCGAGAAATCTCCCGTCCAAACGGGATGATCGTAAATACGGGACCAACAGGATCTGGAAAGACAACTACACTCTATGCCATCCTGAAACATCTAAATATAGAAAAAGTAAAAATTATCACACTTGAAGACCCTGTCGAATATAAACTTCAAGGAATCAATCAAAGCCAAATTAATTACTCTAAAAATTATACATTTGCCAAAGGCTTACGCTCAATCTTGCGCCAGGATCCGGATATTGTGATGATCGGTGAAATCCGCGACCTTGAAACTGCCGAGATCGCAATCCAAGCCGCGCTCACCGGCCACCTTGTGATTAGCACAATCCACACCAATAGTGCCGCTGGCGCCATCCCCCGATTTCTTTCTATGGGGGTGAAACCTTTTCTTCTTGCACCAGCGATTAACTGCATCATTGGACAGCGCCTTGTAAAACGCATCAACCCAGATGTAAAGATACGCGCTACGCTTTCAGCGAGCGTAATGGCTCAAGTGCGCGGAGAACTCTCAAGAATTCATCCAGATATTCTTAAGGAATATAAAGTCGACTTAGACAATCTTCAATTTTATAGCCCCAAAGAAGATGCGGAAGAGCCTTATAAAGGTCGCATCGGCATCTTCGAAATCTTTAGTATGAATAAGGCTATCGAACGGCAGATCCTCTCTGGTAATGTTTCTGAATATCAAATCGTCGAAATCGCTCTCCGAAACGGAATGCTTACCATGGCGCAAGATGGATTACTTAAAGCACTTGAAGGAATCACAAGTGTCCACGAGGTCCTGCGCGTCGCAGAGCTTCAAGCACTAGAAGAACCACCGGAAGAAACGCAGACAGCGCCGCCGAATCCATCGGTTACGGCGCCAAAGCAATAATCCCATGTCTGCGGAATTATTGTTACGTTTTGTTTTCCGTAATATGTAGTGTCGTCACGTCATGACGCAAAATCCAATTTGGAACATTTTCTGGCCATTCAAGAACAAGAATACTACATCCGTCGGACAGCTCATCTTCTAAATCAAGGACGACAAGGTCATTCTCATTTTCGATACGATATGCATCCACATGGATAAGTCGACGAATACCGTTTACAGACTTAGGTAATCGATAACTACGCATAATGGCAAACGTCGGACTTGATGGAAGACGATGAATACCAAGCGCCCGCGCGAGCGCCTGCACACACGTCGTTTTCCCCATACCTAATTCACCGGAGAGCGCAAGAATATATCCAGGTTTAAGTCTTTTAACGATCTTTCGTGCGAATGCATCCCATGCGCGAATGGAAGGTAGTATAAAACTTGTATTTTGAAACGTAGTGGATATGATTGTCACCCTTCTGCCAAGAAGATCTTTTTGAGCTTTAAATTTTAAGCTTTGAGCGACGAACTTCATAGATCCCATTCCGGCTTTGCATCAAGTGTCTTCCAGTTATCCGTCTTGTTTATGGATAAGCGCCAGGAAGCCGCGGCGGCGATCATAGCCGCGTTGTCTGTATGAAATCCCTTTGCTGGATGGAGTAGGTATCTACCGTCAAGATAATCGTCGACTGCATTAGTCATTTCCTTTTGTAATAAGTAATTAGCCGAAACGCCGCCTACGATCGCGATCGCTGCAGGTTTTACTTTTTGCGCTGCACGGATCGTCTTTTTGACAAGTAGATCCACAATCGCTTGCTCAATAGATGCCGCAAGGTCTGCACGAATATCAAGGTCTGCACGTCGTGCGCTAGGAAGCTTTTCCCACGTCTGACGGACCGCTGTTTTGAGTCCGGAAAAACTTAAATCTAAACTCGGATCATGCAGCATTGGCCGCGGAAAATTAAAGGCTGTAGGATCGCCGTTTGCGGCAAGCTTCGCGATTGCGGGACCACCAGGATAACCGATCCCCATAAGCTTCGCCGTCTTATCGAACGCCTCACCCGCAGCGTCGTCGCGTGTACGTCCGAGAATGCGGTACGAACAATAGTCCTTCATGAGTACGAGCTCCGTATGACCTCCAGAAACCAAAAGAACAAGCATTGGAAACTTCCAGACGTTCCTATTCTCTGGGACAAGCCAGGCCGAAGCCAAGTGCCCTTCAAGATGATTTACACCGATAATCGGAACGCCAGTCGTAGCCGCGAGCGTACGCCCAGCCTCAACTCCAACCCGTAAAGCTGTTGCGAGCCCAGGGCCCCGTGTTACTGCGATCGCGTTATACCGATGTTTGGCGCCAAAAATCTTTGCGCGTTCAAGAAGTGCAATAAGCTCTGGAACGTGTGTCCGTGCCGCAACCTCTGGGACTACACCACCATAACGTTGATGGATCGGAATCTGAGTGGCAATCTCATGATGCAAAATGCGTATATTGCATTTTGCTGGTTGTACGCCAGACATCTCTAAAATCGCGACGGAAGTCTCGTCACAACTCGTCTCAATAGCAAGGATCTTCCATGTCCGTGGCCGCTTAATTATATGTGACATACGCTAGGCCAATCCTAGCTCACTTCTTATTTTTTTGTCCATCTATTTTAGGATAAATGGCAATCATAATCTACAAAAATATTTTTATCAGAGTTTGATCGACGTGGTGGTATTAGATTAGACGTACTGCTTTGCAATGGCCGCAGCGAGACGCTCCACCGCAATATGAAAAGCGGCCTGTCGAAATGTAATCGTATGTTTTTTTGCCATATCTAAAACCGCTTGTGCGGCATCACGCATAATAGCTTCCATACGTGTCATAACTTCATGCTCTTCCCAGTGTTCATTAATACGATTCTGTTCCCATTCAAGATACGATACCGTTACGCCGCCTGCGTTAGCCAAAATGTCTGGAATAACAACCACACCGCGTTTTTGAAGAATACTATCTGCTTCCGGTGTTGTCGGTCCGTTCGCGACCTCGAGGATCACTTTTGCTTCAATCTCTTCCGCAACCTCTGGCATGATTACACCTTCAAGCGCAGACGGAACAAAAACACCGCATGGAATACGGAGAAGACTTTCGTTAGAGATCTCCCTCGTGGATACAGGAGCAGATAAGCGTCCTGTTTTTTTCTTTATCTCAATAAGCGCGGGAATATCAAGACCATTTTCATTGTGTAATGCGCCATGCGAATCAGAGACGGCAACGACCGCATATCCATGATGATAAAAAAGCCTCGCAATTTCCTGACCGGCATTGCCGAATCCTTGTACTGTGATCGTCGCCGTCTCTGGATCCATACCGAGGTGCGACCGAAATGCCTTAAAAACGATATATGCGCCCATCCCAGTCGCTGTACTCCGGCCCTCGGATCCGCCATGTGCAATAGATTTCCCTGTCACAACCGCTGGCGTCGGAAATCCAACAATCTTGGAATATTCATCCGACATCCAGTCCATAATTTGTGGCGTCGTATTCACGTCTGGTGCAGGCACATCGCGCTCTGGACCAATTACATCTGAAATAGCGCGCGTAAAACTTCGTGTGAGCCGTTCTAGTTCATCTCTTGATAGCGTCTTTGGATCAATCTTCACACCGCCCTTACCTCCGCCGAACGGAATATTAACAAGGGCACATTTAAGCGTCATCCAAAATGAGAGAGCTTTAACCTCATCAACATCTACCTGCGGATGAAACCGCATCCCGCCTTTGTATGGACCAATTGCATTATTCCATTGCACACGATATCCATGAAAAAATTGCGTTATTCCATTATCCATCTGAACCGGAAACTCAACATCCACGATACGTTGTGCACGCTTAAGCCGTTCAAAGACTGCTGGATCGACGGATAAATCTGACGCAGCCAACTGACGCATCGCGGCATCAAAGACTGACATATGCGGTAAGGGATTTTTCAGCATCCAAAGCAGCCATACATCCAGAACTTGCGGCCGTAATCGCCTGTCGATATCGCGTATCTTGAACATCACCCGCAGCGAAGACGCCTTCGATATTGGTCCGCGATGTTCCAGGTATCGTCTTGATGTATCCCTTTTCGTCAAGATCGACTTTTCCTTTAAAAAGCGATGTATTTGGTTCGTGTCCGATGGCCGCAAACACGCCATCAATCGAGATTTCATATGTCTCACCGTTTACCGTGTCCTTTAGACGAACACCCGTCACATGACCGACAGCCACGCCAAGAATCTCATCAACCTCCGCGTTCCAAATGATATCGATTTTCGGATTATCCATAACTCGTTCTTGCATAATCTTGGATGCCTTGAATACATCACGTCGATGGACAATCGTAACTTTTTCTGCGAATCGTGTAAGAAAATTCGCTTCTTCCATCGCACCATCTCCCCCACCGACTACAATGACATTTTTCCCTTTAAAAAAGAATCCATCACATGTCGCGCATGCAGAGACGCCGTGACCAAAAAGCTTTTGTTCGGATTCAAGCCCAAGCCGACGCGCTTTGGCGCCTGTCGAGATAACTATTGTCTTCGCTTTAACAATCTGTTCCTTAGTCGTAACCGTATACGGTCTCGAAGAAAAGTCGACGGATTCAACCACTTCACTCATAATCTGAGTGCCAAAACGCTTTGCCTGATCGCGTAAAACTCGCATAAGTTCTGGACCTTGAATACCATTTACAAAACCAGGAAAATTTTCAACCTCTGTCGTAGTCATAAGCTGACCGCCAGGTTCAGATCCTTCAAAAACGAGCGGCTTCAATTCCGCTCGTGCAGCATAAATCGCAGCAGTCCAGCCTGCTGGACCAGATCCGATAATAACAATATCGTAAATCATACGAGGTACTTTTGAAGTTTCTGCAAGAAACCTTCTTTCAACATCCCGCCAACAAATTGCTGATCAATTTGTCCGCCCTTAAAGATGACAAAATTTGGAATGGACATGATGCCATATTTCATGGCTATATCCCCGTTCTCATCAACATTGCATTTACCAATCTTAAGTTTTCCCTCGTCAATTTCTTTAGAGAGTTCTTCGATAATCGGACTCGTCATGCGGCACGGACCACACCATGGCGCCCAAAAATCGACCAAAACGGGTACTGAAGATTGTAAAACTTCAGCGTCAAAATTCGCATCAGTAAATAGGTGTTCCATAGTCTATCCAATCTAACCCCGCAGCCAACTCGATGCAAGAGTATTTCGACAGTTCTACCTTTTAAGCATCACCGCGGAATCACGAGTTTCCGTTCTTTAACCTCCTCATGATAGACCTCAAGCCGATCACCAGGCTGAAGTCTCGTCTTGCCTTTGAATGACACTCCACACTCCTGTCCAGCATGAACTTCTTTAACCGTCTGTTTTCCACTCTGCAACGAATCAATAGAGCCTTCACCAATAGGATCTTCACCACGCCACACATGAACTTTCTCTCCAGATACGATCTTCCCATCATTCACTTTGCCGCCGACGACCATCCGTCCCGTCTCTGTTCGAAAAATAGCCACTGCCTCAAAATTACCAAGCGGGGTAATAATAATCTCTGGTGGAACGAGCTCGTTCAAACGTTGGATTACATCATCAAAAAGTTCATAAATAATCTTATATTCCTTAATATCGACACCCTTCTCACGCGCCAATGCCAATGCCTGCGGTGATGGGACCACGCCAAACGCATAAACAACGGACGGCGGAGAATTCTCCGCACGAGTGACGTCATTCTCATTGACATTTCCTAATCCTTTTTGAATAACCTCTGCTCCGACGATATCGTTCTGAATTTTCTCGAGCATACCAAGTAATGCTTCAAGCGAACCGAGCGTGTCACATTTGAGAATAATATTTAAATTCTTCTTGCTAGTTTCCTCTTCGGATTCTGTTTTAATCGGAATCTGTTTGGTTGCCGTAAATGCCTGTGCGACTTGATGTGTACTCTTTGCCTTAGCAACTTCAAGTTTTTTTGAATCTTCTGGAACCTCAAAAATATCCCCGACAGATGGCAAGACTTTGAAGCCAAGCACCTTAACTGGCGTCCCTGGAGATGCAGCACTAAGTTGTTTTCCATTCCAGTCACGCATAGAGCGCACACGCCCATACAAGGCATCGGCAATACTGAGACTATCATTCCGTTTTAATGTTCCAGCTTGGACGAGAACCGTTGCGACCGGACCTTCTCCTTTGTCGACATGCGACTCGACAATCGTACCAACTGCGCGGCGGTCTGGATTTGCACGAATCTTGTCCACATTCATGTCGGACAAAAGAATTAAGACGTCTAAAAGCTCATCAATACCCATTTGTGTTTTCGCCGATAGCTTAACGAGCGGAACGGAGCCGCCCCAAGCATCAGTCGTAACGCCAAGCTCTGCAAGCTGGGAGAGTACACGATCTGGATCCACATCCGGCTTGTCCATCTTATTCAACACGACTACAAATGGAAGCTTAGCAGCCTGAATGATACTAAGAGCCTCCTTTGTCTGAGGCTGAACACCATCATCAGCAGCTACAACAAGAATTGCGATATCTGCAACTTTAGCTCCGCGGGATCGCATAACCGTAAATGCTTCATGTCCCGGCGTGTCGATAAAAGTAAGATTACGATCCTTCCGAACAACTTGATACGCTCCGATGTGCTGAGTGATTCCACCTGCCTCCTTATCAACAACGTTGGTCTCACGAATTGCATCGAGAAGTTTTGTCTTTCCGTGGTCTACATGCCCCATAACCACAATGACTGGCAGACGCGTTTTGAGATTCTCCTGTTCTTCCTTCTCAAAAATATCTTTGATGCGGTCCGAGTCCTGGATCGTTTCAACATAGCCTTCCGCTTTTGCCTCTTCTGGACGCGCTTTAAACCCCAACTCCTCTGCGATAATGGCTGCTGTTTCAAAATCCAGACGCTCATTTTGTGATGCAAGAATCCCAGCGCGCATCAGTTGTTGAATAACCTTTGTGACCGGAAGGCCAAGTTTCCCAGCGAGATCACGCACGATCACCACGGATGGGAGCGCCACCTCCTTAATTACAGTCGTTTCTACACGGTCATCAGACTTCGTCGACAATGCCAACAAGGAATTTCGAATCCGTTCCCGTCGTTCGTTCTCAAACCACTTCTTAATAATACGATCCGCAACCTGATTATCGACTTTGATTGCCTTGCGGCCAATATCAAAACCAAGCGCTGGAAGTTTATCCAAAAGCTCGTGAGGAGTCACTCGTAATTTACGAGCTAAATCAGAGACGTTCATGTTGCCCAAGGGTATAAGATTTTAATGAAAAAGTCAATCTCTATAAGGTACCCAGATGCCGCTAAAAATCAGCTCCCGTACGTTCAGAGTAAACGAATGTTTTGTTGTGCTAGGATACAAGTATGGAAGGATGCATTCTCTTAGTCGACAAACCCTCAGGCTGGACCTCTCACGATGTTATAGCAAAACTTCGCGGTATTTTTCATATTCGGAGAATCGGCCATGCAGGGACGCTGGACCCATTTGCAACGGGATTATTGATCATTGGAGTAGGTTCAGCGACAAAAAAACTTACCGCACTCGTCGGATTGGATAAAACATACACAGCAACAGCATACCTTGGCGCAACGAGTACAACTTTTGATCCAGAAGGAGTGATTACACCAACTAAATATATCCGTCAGCCAATGCCGAACGATGTCACTGCCGCGCTAAAAAAATTCCAAAAAGGATATGAACAAAAAGCACCACTCTATTCTGCAAAAAAAATCGCTGGTAAAAAACTCTATGAACTCGCACGCAAAGGTATGGCAACCGAAGAGATGCGCCCATCAAAATTTATAACCATTTCTATGCTTCAAGCTACGAGCTATGTATGGCCTTTTCTGACTTTTGAGGTCTCCTGCTCATCGGGGACGTATATCCGTTCGCTTGCAGACGATATCGGACGAACGCTCGGCTGCGGAGCGTATCTAACCCAGCTTCGGCGGATAAGTATCGGGAACTACGGGATTAAAGAGGCTAAAACGATCGACCAACTCACCGAGACATCAGCTCATTTACAGTCCTCTTAAACAATTCGTGCCCAAGATATCTCCACCTTTTATCTGTACTCCGCCGGAGATTCTGTCATTTTTTTCCATAGACAAACAGACAAACATTTGCTACGCTTCAAACACTGACTTTTTATTCTTGATCGCTCCGGGTGCTTCGGTCGCAGCTCTAGGTCGGAATTCCTCTCACTTCGAAATTTGGGACATACGGACGTTTTTCATACCCAAAATCACACAGAAGAAAAGACCACACGCTGAATCCACCGTATCCCGGGCGCTTAGTTTCCATGTATGTGGTACATCATTATTGCCGTCGCCAGTATTGCAACCGGCGCGCTCCTCGCACGAACATTTGCCTCTGATAAAGCAAAAAAAATTCAAGCTCAAATTGATGAGGCTGAAACTAAAGCCAAACAAATCATCGCTCACGCAGAGACTAAGGAACAAAACGTCCTCATTAAAGCCAAAGATAAAGCCATTAAAATCCTCGAAGAGGCACGGCTTGAAGAGAAACAGATGACCGAGGAGCTAAAAAAAGATCGCCAAGCACTCGTGGAACGCGAGAATGAATTTGGCAAAAAAATATTTGAGATTGATGAAAGCCGCAAAACAATTGAGGCTGGTACAATAAAACTCGCTGAAGATAAACAAGAAATAGAACAAATAAAACTCAAGGCAATGGAACGTCTTGAAGAAGTCTCCGACCTTTCTCGTGATCAAGCCGTGGAACGTATCATGAAAACGATTGAAGAAGAACACGCAGAAGCGCTCATGTCTCGAATACGTAAAATCGACGAGATGGACACGGAAGAAGTCGAACGCAAGGCAAAAAACATTATCGCCGTCGCGATCCAGCGTATCGCATCCTCAACGGTCTCTGAGACTACAACAAGTTATGTGGAGCTACCTTCGGATGACATGAAAGGCCGTATTATCGGTAAGGAAGGACGCAATATCAAGGCGCTTGAGTGGCTCACGGGCTGCGAACTTATTGTGGACGACACGCCTGGTATCATCACGATCTCGGGGTTTTCCCCCATTCGTCGCCAGGTTGCAAAACGTGCGCTTGCAAAGCTTCTCAAAGACGGACGAATTCATCCAGGCCGTATAGAGGAAGCAATCGACGAATCCAAACGTGAAATTGCGATTGATATCAAGAAAGCTGGCGAGGATGCGGTCTTTCAACTCGGCATTCAACTCACGGGGATTGATCCTAAACTCATCCAGATCCTAGGAAGACTTAAATACCGCACGTCATTTGGCCAGAACGCGCTCATGCACTCAATTGAGGTCGCCAATATCTCTGCGCTCATGGCGGAAGAACTTAAAGCAGACGTCTCGATTTGCAAAAAAGGCGGGCTTTTTCATGATATCGGCAAGGGTGTGGATCACGATATACAGGGCGGACACCCTGAACTTGGCTATCAAATCATGAAAAAATTCGGATTGCCCGAAGAGATCTGCTACCAGTCAATCGGTCATCACGAGGATAAGCCAAAAACACTGGAAGCCGTGATCGTAAAATCCGCGGATGCTATTTCCGGCGCACGTCCAGGTGCACGCAAAGACAATCTTGAACTCTATGTAAAGCGATTAGAGGATTTAGAACGTACTGCCGCGTCATTTGAAGGCGTGGAAAAAGTCTATGCGATCCAAGCTGGTCGTGAGATTCGCATCTTTGTAAACCCCAGCCATATCGATGATATTTCAGCTACGAGATTGGCACGGGACATAGCGAATAAAATCGAAGCGGAATTAAAATATCCCGGCGAGGTCCGTGTGACTCTCATCCGCGAGACTCGTATTATCGAATACGCAAGATAGATGACCTTTTTTAAGATCCTTTTTTTTGGTGACATTATCGGCGCAATCGGACGCGACGGCGTGATAAGGGCGCTCCAAGAGCTCCGAATGGAACTCTCACCTGATCTTATTATCGCGAACGTTGAGAATCTATCGCATGGCCGTGGTATCTCAGTAAAAAGTCTCTTGGAACTTGATACAAGCGGTATTGATGCCTACACATCCGGTAACCACGTCTGGGAAAATACTCAGGGGGTAACTTGCTTTGACGATCCGCGATGGAAGGATCGACTCGTACGTCCAGGCAATATCATTTCTGGACGTCCAGGACGTGGATCGACGATCATTAAAAAATGTGGCGTACGTGTTCTCATTATAAATCTCCTTGGCCAGATCTTCATGAAAGACGAAGTCATGAATCCATTCAAAGCCATAGATGGAATTTTACGAGATCCTATGGATGTGGATCTGGCGCTCATTGACCTCCACGCTGAAGCGACATCAGAAAAAGAAGCCTTTGGCCATTATGTGGATGGCCGAGCGGCCGCTGTATTCGGAACCCATACACACGTCCCAACCGCGGACCAAAAAATCCTACCTGGCGGAACTGCCTATGTGACAGATATCGGACGGAATGGGGCCATGGACTCGGTAATTGGATTTGAAAAAAATAGTGCTGTTACGGCATTTTTAGACCCTTCTACTAAATCCTATGGACTTCCCAAACATGGAAAGATCGAGATCAATGCGATACTCCTGACAATTAATATTGATGCTAAACGTGCGGCGAGTATTGACCGAATAAGAAAAATTGTTGATGGATAAGCCATTTCCGAGTATCATCGAAATAGTAAATCTTTCATTCTTTAATCTAAAATCCCTAAAATCAATTAAGATGTGCCGTCCCGATTTTTAAAAGAGTGGGACTGACAGATCGCGATTTTTAAGGATCATCTGCATATGAATAAAGCAGAAATCATCTCCCATATTGCGGAAAAAGTAGGTGTGACAAAAAAACAGGCCGAAGACATGATCGAGTGTTTCGTCGATATGGTTACTGATACGCTAAAAAATGGCGGAGAAGTGACAATCGCCGGCTTCGGCTCATTTATGTCTAAAGTACGGGCTGGCCGCACGGGTGTAAATCCACGCAATACATCGGAAAAAATCCAAATCCCCTCTGTAACCGTACCAAAATTCAAAGCCGGTAAGGGACTAAAGGATGCATTAAAGGCATCAGGCGTGCACGATTCCACACCGCCCGCCCCGCCGATTACTCCTCCAACTCCATTAACATAATCTGTAAAAAAAACATCCCCCGAGACAAATCGAGGGGGTGTTTTGTACTATACAGGTGCTAAGAAGCAATACCATGTCTCCGTCTCCTTTTGGAGAAAACAATAGCACCACACTAGCCGCAGATTAAACTTCTGGAACTCTTG
>QIKL01000033.1 GCA_003231955.1 Candidatus Uhrbacteria bacterium
CTTTCACCAGGTGAATGTTCTTGAAATAGGATTTTGCAGGAAGCCCATTTAAAAAATTCGCGATCTGAGATTTTTCGTTCTTTCATTATGCGAGCGCGGCGCTTTGCGATCCAAATCCATGATGATGGTTTCCAAAAAAATATCCATGCGTGCCATTTTTCGCGCCACCACCCTCCTTTGAGTGCGAAAAGGAATGTGGCGATTTCCACACCAAAGAACGCTGGCGCCATAAGGATAAGTGTCGGGAGTTTGGCGTAGGTTAGATTTACGATGTAGCGGTTTCGTTCCATCCAGTAGAATTTTTTAATACTTTTTGAAAATGCATAATAGTGATAGACGACACTTGAGGGTTCAAGAACGGATTTCCATCCGTGGATACGTGCGTTGAATGTGGCATCCACATCTTCATGATACATGTAGAACGGCGAGTCAAAGAGACCGATTTCATCAATCATTCGTATACGCACGAGAACGGCGGCACCGCTAAAATAAGGGACGAGCAGATCTGGATTTTGTTTCCGTTCCTGTTTGATCCATGTATGTGCCGTATCGATTGTCCAACCATTGCCACCAGCGTAGCCAAAGCCAAGGAAGTGGTAACGGTTACCGATAGAGTTTATGAGGTTTTGATTTTGTCCAAGAAGGATGAATGATTGGACAAACATTATTTTCGGGTCACGTTCTGCGCGCTCGACGGCAGCACGAAGGAATCCAGAATCTACATCCGAGTCTTGGTTTAGGAGAAAAGCGTAAGCGCATCCGTGTTCTTTGGCGATACGGACGCCAATATTATTGGCGCCAGAGTAGCCGACATCTTTTTTATTTTTTTCAATTGTGATTTTTGGGAAGTCGATGCCGGCGTGCGGTCCCCATTCTTCCTCGATAAACGGCCAACTTGCACCATTCGGCGAGGGATTCTCGACACAAATAATCTCCACGCGTTCGCGTGGGTAATCGAGGTTTGCCAACGATGCAAAACAACGCGTGATGTCTTTATGCGAATCTTTACCGTTGTATGTGAGATAGATGATGGCGGCGCGGGGGAGATCCATATATTAATGAGAACGCGGATGTGAGATGAATTTCCATTTTCTGAGATATTTTTGCCAGCTCATGAGGTGACTGCGGGTTTCTTTAGTTTTGAGAATATTTATTAAAGTATTTTTTATTTTTGCGGACTGATGTCCGTGCGCGTGGCGTAGTTGTGTATTCACGGTGCAAACGACGCGGTTTCCAGATTGCCAGACTCGGCGGCAAAGATCGATATCCTCAAAATAAAGCCAGTAGCGATCGTCAAAACCATGGAGTGACTTCCAAAGATTCCCTCGGATAAACATAGCGGATCCCTGAATCCAGTCCGCGTCCAGATCGCGCGATCGATCTGCGTCTTTCATTAAGAAATATTGAATGTAGCGCTTACCAAATGCGGTTTGTCTAAGCGACGTGCGTTGAATGAATGGCTGATACCATGACGGGAATCGACGGCATGTATCCTGTAAAACGCCGTCAAAGCCAAGGAGTTTCGGACCAACGAGTCCAACGTCTGGATGCGTGTTTAGATATGCCCAGAGCTGGTTAAGAATTTCCGGATCATCGAGAATGGTGTCAGGATTGAGGATAAAATAAGCTTTTGCATCAATCCAGTCTGCGCCCATGTTCATAGAACGTCCGTATCCATAGTCGCCATTTCTAAGCAGAACCCACGCGTCTGGAATGACTGTCGCAATAAGTTCATTGGCGCGGTAATCAATTGACGCGTTGTCTACAACTACAACGGTTGAGATACCGGAAAAATGTTCACGTGCCGTCTGAAGTGATTGTAGAGTTTTGATGCTTAGTTCGTTATGCGAAACGATAATAATATTGACATCGGCGTTGGGTTTTGGATACGGAGCTGTGAACGTTCCGCGATGCGTCCGAAGATATTTTGCGTGTTTTCGGAGCCGAATGAGGTCGGCCCAGTGTGTGAAAGTATCTTGGAACAGACGAACAATAAATGACGGACGCTTTGCGATCCAATATACAATTTTTGCAAGTTCCGCTGGGATGACAAGACATCGGTTTGTTACAAGCGAGCCTATGGGAAGATGAACAATGTCCATCCAGAGATGGTTACGGAATGATGGATACGCGTATTGTTGTTCTGATCGATTTACTTCGTTAGTGCGAAAAGTTCGACGATGATAGGCGATGGCGTCTGGAACGAGCATTGAAGTGAATCCAGCGGCGCGAAGGCGGTATGCAAGCTCCACATCTTCTTTGTAGCTGCCATATGCCGTATCAAAGAGTGCGCCGTCTGGTGAAGATGCGAGTACTGCAGAGATACGATAAACGGGAAGACACCCCGACGGACCAAAAATTGGTGTGGGCGATGACGAGATATACGTCTTCGTAAGACGTTGTCCAGCGCCGACATCACGGACAAATCCATGTAGACCCACGGCAAGTCCGAGTGAATCGACAATGTCGGTCTTTCCTTTATTTGTTTTTTTGCATCGGCTAAAATCCCAACGCAAGATTTGTCCAGAGACAGATGCGCATGACGGATGGGTGTCGAGGTAGGCGACGAGCTGTTTAATAAAGTTTGGTTCAAGGATTGCATCGTCGTTTAAAAGAAGAACGTAATCCGTATGTACGGGACGCATGGTAAAGAGACGATTATGTGCGTTGGCGAATCCAATATTCCGTTCGACGCGATCAAGCGAGAGGGAAATCGACGATGCGGCTACTGCTTCACGAATCAAACGAGAGTTTTCTTCATCAGATGCGTTATCGAGGACGTGGAGATGCCAGTCGTACATTGTTTGACACTCGAGGGAGGCAAAAAGATAAGGAAGATATCGGCCTCCGTTGTAACATGAAAGCTGAAGAGTAATTTTCATACGATCATATGTCGTTTAATCCACGCTGCACCATCCGCTCCAGCGGCAGCTGCAAGGGCAAACGGTCGTAGAAGGATGATGACACATACTTGCCATGAGGGATGCCACTTGCGGAAGTAGCGGATCATACTTGCTGTAAATATAGACTGGCACTCAAGGCGTTTCATTTGCGAAAAACCCTTTCCTACATAATCTCGTGCCATTGCGTCGGCGCAATATCGGATACGGAAGCCTTTATTTTTGACGCGTTTACAATAATCAACTTCTTCAAACCAGAGGTGATATCCATCATCAAGATAGCCAATACGTTCAAGCATCTCGCGACGGAACGCAAAGAACGATCCGCGGACTTGATCTACGTCTTGTGAACGGTCGTAGTCAAAATCCGCGGCCATATACTTTGCGATGAGTTCTGGAAATAAGTGTTGAAGTTTGAGGAGGAGGGCAATCTGAGAACCGAATGTCGGGAAGCGGCGAACATTGTTGATTGGGTTCCCGTTTTGTCCGATAAGTTTAATTCCGAGTACGCCGATTTCATGGTTTTCCGTTAGTTCTTTTGCGACTCGTTCAAGTGCACCCTCCTCCACAAGCATATCTGGGTTTAGTAAAATACAAATATCGCCTCGCACGAGGCGGAGCGCCTGGTTATTAGGGTTGGCGAAGCCCGCATCCCATGCATTCGTAATGAGTCGGACGTATGGAAATTCTGTTCTGACCATCCATGCGCTTCCGTCACGTGAATAGTTATCGACAACAAAAATTTCTATTCGTTTATCGGTTCGTAATGAATATAAGCGTAATAGATTTGCCTTAAGTAATTCGCGGACATTCCAACTCACAATGACGATGCTAATATCCGGATTGTCATTTTTTGGCTCCATGATGCGGGAATCTAGGTTGACAGCCAGGCGGGCGATCCGTAGAATTCGCCTCACATGACTGAACAGGATAGTAAGCTCCAGACGTCGGAGCGTCAATCGGTTCCCGTCGTTATTATGTGCGGTGGAATGGGAACTCGTATGCGCGAGGAAACGGAGTTTAAACCAAAGCCCATGATCGAAATCGGTGGACGACCGATTTTATGGCACATTATGAAGATTTATGCGCATCAAGGATATAAAGATTTTATTCTATGTTTGGGATGGCGCGCGGAGAAGATTAAGGAATATTTTCTTAATTTCCATCATCTATCACAAGATTTTTATCTGGATTTGGGGACTAATACAACGCGAACGCTGCAAAATTGTCAGGATGATTTTCGGATTACATTTGCGTATACTGGACTTTCGACCTTGACAGGCGAACGGCTTCTTCGCGCGGCAAAATATATAGATACGGACGAATTTTTACTCACATACGGCGACGGTGTTTCTGACGTTGATATGAAACAGCTATGTGCATTTCATAATTCTCGCCGCATGACACGCGGCATCGTTGGAACAATTACGGGTATTCATCCAAAGTCTAAATATGGACTAGTGGTTCCAGATGAAGAACACGTTGTTTCGTCATTCACGGAGAAGCCGCTTCTTCCAGACTGGACGAATGGCGGATTCATGGTTCTTCAGAAGGAATTTATGGAGTATTGTGAGAAGGATCAGATGATTGAAGATGCACTCATTAATGCTTCTGTAGATGGAAAGATCGCTATGTATCCCCACGATGGATTTTGGCATTCAATGGACACTTACAAAGATAAAGAGGATTTAGAAAAGCTTTGGCTGGATAATCCTAGGTGGAAGATTTGGGACCGTGTGGGAGGTTCAAACGTCGGTTGACAACTTGCATTTTTTGTGATTGAGTGCCGTGTGGTGCGATGTTACAGAATAAAAGGAGGTAGGTTTGGAAAATTTGGCTTTTCAAGAGGCGGTCCGACCATATAAAAAGTGTATTCGTGAGAGCGTCTCACGGGTTGGTGAAAACGCTGACGCATTTTTGAGATATCTTGCATGGGTTACGCGCGTACATGCGATCCCAGTGGGTTCTGCTAAACACAGTCCAAAGCTCGGTGAGCGTGTTGTGATCTGGACCGAGAGCGACGGACTCGGCGGGATTGAGCACGTAGCATCGATTCTGCGACGCGCTGAGCGGATCAAGGAGCCTGTTCATCTCTTCATTAGCGGAGGGAGCGAGTCGTTCTCGACGCGTGGAAATCTGCCCGCTCAGCGGATGGCGGACGCACTGAGGTTCAGCTACGGATCAGAGTTCGCTTTTGATTCGATGGTGACCGTAGATGGCTTTAGCCGGAATACCGGCCATCAAGGTCGAATTATTCCGAGTTGGCTTAAAGCCGTTCAAGCCACTGAGGTCGTTGTTGTAGCGCCGCTCTATCACATTGGGCGGTTCATGACGACGATTGGGTACGGTTGTAAGATGGCGGGTATCCATTTAGCTTTTTTCCCCATGCCATTCGGCACGTGGGATACATGGCACGGCTGTAAGGAGCCTTATTGTTGCCAGGTTCTAGAGGAATATGGATCTGTGAGAGGATTCACTTATGCGGAGCTCTGTTTCGCAGCGGATCTTCCACGCCGTCGTTTCGAAGACGTGGGCGCCGAGAATACCTCGGAGATCGAGAAGATCATCACGGGTTGGGCACGACCGCATACTCGGCTCTGTGCGGATCTCAATCCAAAGGAGGCACTCAAGTACTTTGGGATCTGAAGAGGATAGACAGAAACGAATTGGAATTTCTCATGGCGGCGCCCGATAGGACGCCGTCGTTTTTATTGACAGGAGAAATTTTGGCTGGCAAGGTTGGGTTCTGATTTTTTTGATGAAATTATGGTAAAAAAATCGCTTTTGACTCCAGAACGCAGGTCATTCTGGAACAACCGGAGTGTATTTGTGACCGGTGGATTCGGGTTGCTTGGTTCACATATCGTGGAGATGCTTCATGAGGCCGGTGCGCGCGTGACTGTACTTAAACGAGATCATGTGCCATCAAGCCGTTTATTTGAGACCGCAGCGGGACGCGCGGTAAATGTCGTTCATGGCGATTTTGAGAATTATTTTACGATTTTTCGTGCATTAAATGAGTACGAAGTAGATGCGGTCTTCCACGTTGGCGCTCAACCGATTGCACCGATTGGCAATCGTGCGCCACTCCCAACGCTCCGTGCAAATATCATGGGGACCTGCAATGTCCTTGAAGCGGCGCGGGTATCACCGCTTATTACACGTATTCTCGTTGCATCTTCCGATAAAGCTTACGGTCCCCAACCAGTTCTTCCATACACGGAAGAAGCACCGCTTAAAGGTACACATCCGTACGATGTCTCTAAATCCTGTACGGATCTCATTGCCCAGATGTATTACAATACATACAAACTCCCGGTTGGCGTTACACGGTGCGGAAATTTATACGGCCCCGGAGATCTTAATTGGCAGCGTATTGTCCCAGAGACGATTAAGCACATTATTCACGATGAAGAACCGCTTATTCGGAGCGATGGAAAGTTTATTCGTGACTATTTTTACGTTCGGGACGCCGCGAATGCGTATCTTGCATTTGCTGAGAATATCGATCGTCCAGAGATCGTCGGTGAGGCATTCAATTTTTCGACAGGCAACGGTATGGACGTCATTTCGATCGTCAATGCGATCTCAAAAATTATGGGATCTGGATGCACACCAAAAATTTTGAACCAGGCAAAGGCCGAAATTCATGAACAGACGCTTTCGAGCGAAAAGGCGCTTCGGCTGTTGGGCTGGAAACCTGAATATACGCTGGATGAAGGAATGACTGAAACAGTCGAATGGTATCGGAATTATTTTAAGGAGAAGCGCGCGTCGGAAACTGGGTTGAGCGATGCGTGTCTTTCGTGACTATGATTGATGGGGTTGGGATTAAATCGTTAAAGATCGTCCGTGATGATCGCGGTGCGGTTTTGCGCGTCCTTCGAAAAGATGATCCGTATTTTTTAGCATTTGGTGAAGCGTATGTCTCTGTTGTAAATCCCGATATTATTAAAGGTTGGAAGCTGCATACGACGAATACGGGGAATATTTCTGTCCCACATGGTCGAGTTCGATTTGTTATGCACGACCTTCGTGACGGATCCGCAACAAAGGGCGAGACACAGGAAATTTTTTTATCGCCAACAATGGAAGAATACCGCCTGCTTACGATTCCGCCGGGCGTGGCCTATGCATTTCAAAATATATCTACGGCGCCGTCACTCATCCTAAACGTCCCGACTGAAGCATGGCGGGAAGGTGAAGGATCTCATCTGCCGATTGAGCGGATTCCCTTTGTTTGGTGATGGAGTTCATTCAATGTGGAGTGTCCAGAGGCCAGTCCGACCATTTTTTGATCCAAGGATGAATAGCTGTTTTCCAGAAAAAGCGAAATCTGTGAGATTATCAAAACTCGCGAGTAAGGTTTCGAGTCGGCCGTCTCGTTGGTCTAGGTTTAATGCGCGAAGTTTCGTCGCAGTCGCATAAAAAATATTTTTACCGTTTGTATACCACGCGGCATCTATAATTGGTTCACTTTGTCGGAGGAGAAGTTGCGGCTCCGTCGTCGGATTCCATGTCCAAATTTCGTTACCGTTTACGAGAAGTTTGTTTGGTTTTCGCGATGATGGATCCTGGCGGAGCATGTCTCCAGATGCAGTGTGATATTCAAAACCTGCATTGTCTTTAACGAGGGATAACCACTGCATACCGTTTCTGAGGATGATAATATGCTGGTTAGATGTCCAAAACGTCCACGCACCAGGGGGAAGAGTGAACCCTTTATTCGGTGTTTTTATATCCACATAAGCTCGTCGTGTTGTTCCGTTTGGTAGCATAAGCAGATTATTTTTTAGTATGTCTATTTGGCCCGACTGGAGCGTTGATTGAGTTAATGAGAAGTTGGATGTTTGGATTGTGAGGAGTGATGCCTTATCATTTCCGATAAGATCTGAATTTTGCCAGCGATAGATACTGGGTGGAAGTTTTAATGTTTGATGGGATGTATTCGTATCAATGAGCCATGAGTGCTTTAATGGTTTTTTAGATTCAACTAACGCGTACCGTCCATTTGGAGACCAAAAGATGTTTTTTCCCTCTATATTCGGCACAGTAAGCGTAGATCGTAACAATGAATGCGTATTTATCAGGACAGCTTTGGTCGGTGTGGAAGAAGAAAGATAGAGTAGATGTTGTTTGTCCGTGGACAAACTTAAGATTCCGGGCGCTAGATTGATAATAAATTGTGGCTGTTTCTGTTTCCAGAGTTGGATATCATTAGCGAACGTCACATGCTCGGCAATAACCTCAAGTGATTTTTCCCAGGGGAAATATCCATTTTTGGATATGGTGAAATGATGTTCGCCTGGAGGCATACTTTGGATCGTCACTGGCGTCGTATTGGATATGGTTCGTCCGTCGACTTGAATATTAGCTCCCGATGGAACTGAGTCGATAATGACGGTTCCGTTACGCTCAATCATATCTTTTTTTGGATTCCAGCGATATCCAGCCGTATAAAAAACAAGCGCTGGTGCGACGCCGAAAAATGTGATTGTAAATATCCACGGGAGTATTCGGAGATGAAATGGTGATTTACGCATAGATCTATTCTTTCATATTTTCATTTTTTATGCACCATTGACTGATGTTTGGGCCTCTCGTATTATCAGAACCATGTTAGGAGATGTGAAACGGCGACCTGGCAAGGCCAGATGGATTTTTGGAGTGATTTTTATTGCGGGTTTTTCATTTGGTGCTGGATCTCTTTATGGCAGGGCGGGTGTGGTTCAGGCAGACCAAAGTTCCGCAACCTCTGCGCTTGCCAGCGCAAATTCATCTACGGTTATTGGTATCGGAAGCCCGCCGCCGGCTGATATTATGTCGCCGGCAAATTTTTCAAAATTTTGGAATCTCTGGCGAATGCTTCAACAAAAATTTTACAAGCAGCCAGTTAACCAAAAAGAGATGCTCTATGGCGCCATGAGCGGGCTCGCGCAGTCGCTCGGCGATCCGTATACAGTTTTTTTTGAGCCTAAGACCGCACAGGAATTTTCTCAGGAGTTGCAGGGTAAATTTGAAGGTATTGGTGCGGAAATTGGGATTAAAAATAAACAGTTAGAGATTATTGCTCCATTGCCAGATACACCAGCGGCGCATGCGGGACTTTTAGCTGGAGACATAATTTTAAAGATTAATAAAATGGATACGGCAGGAATGTCACTCGATAAGGCAGTTCATCTCATTCGTGGAAAGCGCGGAACACCGGTTTCATTTCTGATTGGGCGATATAAAAAAAAGGAGATAAAAAATGGAAAAGAAATACAAGCGCCGACGACCGTCGAAGTGACTGTTATTCGCGATGTCATTCATGTGAAGAGTGTTAACGTCAAATATAAAGATGGGAATATCGCGGTGATTACAGTGACAAGTTTTAACGAAGATACGAGTAAATTATTTTCCGACGCGGTTCAACAGGTTCTTGCGAAAGATGTAAAAGGCGTTATCCTTGATCTCCGAAACGACCCAGGCGGGTATCTCGATCGCGCAATTTCTATGGCGAGTAATTGGCTTGGAGATAAAGTTATCGTCAAGGAGCGCCGACAGGGGAAGATTGTTGAAGAATATCGAGGAAATCCTACAGCGCCGCTACGCGATATGCCGACAGTCGTACTTGTGAATGGAGGATCGGCATCTGCGTCGGAGATTGTAAGCGGTGCCTTGCAGGATTACAAAAAAGCGACAATTGTCGGAACTAAAACCTTTGGAAAGGGATCCGTACAAGATTATACGCAGCTTCCAGACGGGAGTGCTGTGAAGATCACGATCGCAGAATGGCTGACACCAAAGGGCCGTTCGATTAATAAACAAGGGATTGAACCGGATGTGACGGTCGAGCCCACTCAAAAAGACGTCAATGCCCAACGAGATACACAACTCGATAAGGCCATTGAAATCCTTACCGGAAAGTCGGCCACAACGACCGCACCGGAAGAGACTTCATCGACCTCATCAAACGGGAACTAAGCCGCCAGAGCTTGTTCGACAGGAGATTTCCGCAGGGGGAATTATTTATCGCGTCCGCAATGGGATTGTTGAAATCTTTTTTATTAAAGATCCTTTTGGGAGATGGACATTCCCAAAAGGACACACGGAACCTGGAGAGGAATTTTTTAAGACAGCAATCAGAGAGTCTTATGAAGAAGCCGGATTGACTGGTCTTGAGCTTGTCGCCCCTCTTGGACGGACGGCATTCCGGTTTCGCCGACAAGGCACAGTGATCCAAAAAACTGTACATTTCTTTTTATTTGAAGCTCCGTCAAATGCGACGGAGCATTTTGCTTCGCGGGAAAATCTTCAAGAAGAAGGGAGAGAGCCAATTCTTGAAGGGAAATGGGTTCGACCGGCTGACGTTTTTTTTACGAGTAGTTACAAGAATTCTGATCGCCTTCTTGCAAATGCGCTGCGGGAGATTTCTTTTCGCCGTCGAAGAGGTCAACGGAAGGGACGTGTGTGATATACTCCGCCTGATATGCTACATACACGACCACGTAGACTGACACGCCGCCAGTCTACAATTTTTGTTGTTGGAGGGGTGATGAGTGGTGTTGGGAAGGGAATCGCGACCGCATCAATCGGCGCGCTTTTAAAAGCTCGCGGATGCCGTGTGACAGCAGTTAAGATTGATCCGTATCTCAATGTGGATCCAGGTACACTTAATCCTATTGAACACGGCGAGGTCTTTGTGACAAAGGATGGTCTAGAAACTGATCAGGACATCGGAAATTACGAACGTTTTCTCGATGAGGATCTTACGCGCGCAAATTGTATGACGTCAGGAAGTGTGTTTAAGACGATCATCGACCGCGAACGCGCTCTGGGATATGGCGGCCGGACGGTCGAATGGGTTCCAGACGTTCCGAACGAAGTTATTCGGCGTATCAAGCTTGCGGCAAAAAAATCAGGCTCTGAGATCACACTTGTTGAAATTGGAGGTACAGTGGGAGAATATCAAAATCTTTTATATCTTGAAGCTTGTCGTATGATGCGGCTTGAAGCTCCTGATGACGTATTGGTCGTTTTGGTAAGTTATTTTCCGGTTCCGGGAAGTATTGGCGAGATGAAAACCAAACCAACACAGTATGCCGTGCGGACTCTCAATAGTGCGGGACTCCAGCCGGATATCGTTATTTGCCGCGCGGTTTTTCCGATTGATGAGCCGCGGAAGCATAAACTCTCTGTTGGATGTAACGTCCCTCCAGAAGCTGTTATCGCCGCGCCGAATGTCTCGTCAATCTATGAAGTCCCGCTCAAGTTTCATGCCGAAGGGGTTACGGAACGAATTATTGAGAAGTTGCATCTTCAAAAACGGCCGCTTCGTATTTCAAATTGGATTAACTTTAATCGACGGATTAAAACATCGACTGCTCCGGTAAAGATCGGTGTGGTCGGGAAGTATTTTTCTACTGGAAATTTTGTGCTGACAGATTCATATCTCTCTGTGCTTGAAGCGATTAAACACGCGGCATGGCATTGGCACCTCAAACCAGAGATCGTGTGGTTAAACAGCGAAGATTTTGAAAGACATCCATCGGCTGTCGCGTCCGCACTCAAAAAACTTGATGGAGTCCTTATTCCTGGGGGATTTGGGACGCGCGGGATAGAGGGAAAACTTTGTGCGATTAAATATGCGCGAGAACACAACCTTCCGTATCTTGGGTTATGTTACGGGATGCAGCTTGCAACGGTTGAAGTTGCACGGCATCTTTTGGGATGGAAGGACGCGAATACGACAGAGATTAACCCCAAGACATTGCATCCAGTGATTCATCTTATGAATGAACAGGAAGAAAAGATGAAGGATAAACATTACGGAGGGACGATGCGTCTCGGCGAGTATCCGTGTATTTTAAAGAAAGGGTCACGTACGCGTAAACTTTATGGAAAAGATCAGATTATAGAGCGCCATCGTCATCGGTTTGAAGCAAATCCAGCATATCGTTGTGAGCTTGAAGAGGCAGGTCTCGTTGTTTCGGGTGTATCGCCAAATGGTGTTCTTGCGGAGATTGTGGAGTTTAAGGACCATCCGTTTTTTGTGGCATCACAATTTCATCCAGAATTTCTCTCGCGTCCCTTTCGTCCGCATCCGTTATTTTTGGGTTTTTTAAAAGCCGCAATAATGAAGAAGAAATAAAAAAATTATAAAATCGCCCTCTAGGACGATTTTATGTCAGTGTGTTTCGATTGGGATGACGTTGGCGAATTTTACTGTTTTAAACGCTCCAGTGAAGCGTTTAATTTTTTTATTCGTGAACTTGACAATGCCATTCGCGACTGCGAAGAGTGTGTCATCTTTACCGATCATCACGTTTTGTCCAGGACGGATTCTGGTTCCGCGCTGACGAACGATAATGCTTCCTGTTTTTGCGTACTCACCCGCATAGAGTTTGGTTCCTAGTCGTTGACCTTGAGAATCGCGCCCGTTTGAGGTGGAGCCGCCAGCTTTTTTATGTGCCATAGAGTTGGTAGTCTATTATGTGCAATCTACGAATATGCTAGAGATTATGATAAAAACACCATCTTGTCAAGATATGAGAATACGGCTAAACTACGCATAAAATATGCCTAAATCCGAAATAGAGTTGCGTGAGGAAATCGAAAAGGTCCTGGATGTTCTTCGCGAAGGGATCGCTATGCACTCGGGAAATGTCGAGCTGGTTGCTGTTGATCCTGTCTCAGGTAAGGTTTCAGTACGATTTCAGGGGATGTGTGTCGGATGTCCAATGTCGGATTTGACACTCAAAGCTGGGATTGAAGAAACACTTCGTGAGATGATTCCAGAAGTTACTGAAGTCGTTGCGGTCTAGGTGTGCGCAACGTAAGATATTAATGCATGACGTTGGCAGAATGGCGCTTCTCCGCGCGTCTCGCATGGCAGGACGCTTTTATCCGTTGGACAACCGTCGCGAGCGCGATTGTTGTCGTTATCGTTAGCGGTTTCATCTTGTGGCATTTAATTCCAGAAGGTCTTCGTTCCGGTATTTTGACGATGCACTATACGATCTATCTCGGTATTGACGATATACAGAGTTGGCCATGGGCATTTATCGTCCCCGGAGGGATGTTTGGGATCGTTCTTGTGAACACAATTTTGTCATTTGGTGTATTCCGGTCCGATGCCATTGCTGCGCGCGCGCTTACGGCACTCACCGCCGTGATTATTCTTATCGCGAGCATCGGCTCGTTTTTTCTCGTTTCGATCAATGTGTGAACATTCTTTTGTATGTTGTCTCCTTCTACGTTTGCTTTGATACGTATCCTTGCCGTGACCTTTGTCTCTTTTGTTGTTGCTATGGCATGGGCGCCGGTGATTATTAGACTTCTTCGAAAGTTTAAAATTGGAAAGCAAATTCGTGATGCGGCAAAAGCGCCGATTATGGCCGCGCTTCATGCAGCAAAAGCGGGAACGCCGACTATGGGCGGGATTCTTATTTGGGTAACGGTTCTCGGCGTAATTTTATTCGCGTCGACGGGATGTGTATTTAATAACGACGTATGGTGCAATTGGAACTTTTTATCGCGGACACAGACACTGCTTCCGCTCGGCGCATTTATCGCCGCCGCACTTGTTGGACTGCTTGATGATTATCTCAACATGAAACGCATCGGACCGGACGGCGGAGGTCTTCGAATGCGCCATAGACTTATTAGCTACACGCTCATCGCCGTCGGAGGCGCATGGTGGTTCTTTTCAAAACTTCAATGGGATGTTGTTCACGTTCCATTCGTTGGTAATTTTGAGATTGGGTGGTGGTACGTTCTTTTCTTCGTTTTTGTCATTATTGCGACCTCTTTTTCAGTCAATGAGACGGATGGACTCGACGGACTTGCAGGCGGGCCGCTTGTCGCAGCGTTTGCCGCATACGCGGTCATTGCGTACATGCAAGGAAAAGGAGATCTCGCAGTATTCTGCGCGGCGATCGTTGGAGCTCTCATGGCTTTTCTTTGGTACAATGTGCCCCCAGCGTCGTTTTTTATGGGTGATACAGGATCCATGTCGTTAGGGACGCTTCTCGGTGTCGTTGCCTTGTTAACAAATCAACCGTTGCTCCTCCCGATTATTGGCTTACCATTTGTGATTGAATCCGCGTCGGTTCTCGTTCAGATCACGTCAAAAAAGTTTTTTAAGCGCAAAGTGTTCAAGAGTGCGCCGATTCATCACCATCTTGAAGCGATTGGCTGGAAGGAATCGCAAATTGTTTTTCGTGTCTGGATTATTTCGCTCTTCTCAGCTGGACTGGGGGTCGTTCTTGCACTAAAAGATCTCCATTGAGTATGCGTGGAGTACGACAGCGGATTGACAGACCGTTTCTTACGACACTCATTGCTATTGTCGTTTTTGGGCTTGTTATGCTGCTCTCCGCGAGTGGCCCGTTAGGCATTCAACGATTTAATGATAGTTGGTTCTTTTTCAAACATCAAATCGTGTATGGGATCATCCCGGGAATTATTCTTTTTTATGTGTTTTCACGTTTGGACTATAAAAAACTTAGAAGTCTTTCTTTTGCCGGTCTTGTCGCAAGCATTCTCTTATTAGTTCTTGTCTACTTACCTGGAATTGGATTGCATTTTGGTGGAGCTGGCCGGTGGGTCAGACTGGGATTTTTTTCGTTTCAACCGTCCGAATTTGTAAAAGTCACATTTTTAATCTACGTCGCTGGATGGATGGCCGCACGCTATGAGACAACGGCACGGTCATTGCAGGAAGGATTGATCCCATTTTTATGTGCACTTGGGGCTGTTTTACTCCTCCTGATTCTTCAGCCGAACACGGGATCTATGACGATAATCGCCGGTTCTGCGCTGGCGGTATATCTCGTCGCTGGAGCTCCACTCGTTTGGTTTGCGGGAATCGGGGCGTTTGGCGTCGGTCTCATTGCGCTCCTTATTAAAATTACACCGTATCGCGCGGCGCGGTTCATGACCTTTCTACATCCAGAACTTGATCCGCAGGGAATCGGTTATCATATCAATCAGGCGTTTCTCGCTATCGGATCTGGTGGTCCGTTTGGTCTTGGTTATGGACAATCGCGCCAAAAATATTTATATCTTCCCGAAGTGGCAGGCGATTCTATTTTTGCGATTATCGCTGAAGAGATGGGATTCATCGTGAGTGTGTTTCTTATTCTTGCGATGGCTTTTCTTATATATCGTTGTTTTATTATTGCAAAGAGAGCGCCGGATGCGTTCGGTAAATTTCTCGCTGTTGGGATTGGCTCTTGGTTTGCGATTCAGTCGATCTTCAACATTGGATCGATGATTGGCCTCCTTCCCATCACGGGCGTGACGCTTCCCTTTATAAGTTATGGGAGTTCTTCGATGGTCGCACTTTTTATCGCTGCGGGAATTATCGCTTCGATTTCGCGGCAAATGCGTTAATATGAAGATTCTATTCTGCGGCGGAGGAACACTTGGACCGGTGATGCCGCTTATTGCAGTTTTGAGGAAGGCACGCGAATTAGATGTCCGGACTTTGGCTGTATGGGTGGGAACGGTACATGGTCCAGAAAGGGGGCTTGTCGAAGCGGAAAATGTTCCATTCCACGCAATTCCTAGCGCAAAGCTCCCAAGATATCCGAGTGTTGAGCTCCTAAAGGCTCCTGTACAGTATTTTTTGGCGGGACGGATGGCAAGACAAATTATACGACGCGAACGTCCAGATCTCGTCGTTACAGCGGGTGCGTATGTTGGTGTTCCAGTTATCCGCGCCGCAGCAAAAGAAGGCATCGTCTGTGCACTTCATCAACTGGATTGGAAACCGACGCTTTCTAATCGACTTGTTGCACATATATGTCGTTCTGTGACGACGTCGTTTGTGTATGCAAATCCTCCGTTTGGTCCGCATGTCAAGTCTGTTCACGTCAAAACACCTTGCCGCTTCTCGGGATCAAAAATGCCGACATCGGAAGATGCAAAGCGTACTTTCGGAATCGCCGCGTCGCGAAAAGTTATTTTTATCCTTGGCGGCGGTACGGGCGCGCGCGCCATCAATGAAGCTATCAGAGACGTTTTGGATGAATTATTAGTCCACGCGGATGTGATCCATTCAACAGGAAAGGGAAAAGCGACCAGCGGACTGAAACGGCCTGGATATCATCCGTTTGAATTGATGCAAGAAATGAGTATGAGACAGGCCTATGCAGCTTCAGATGTTGTTATTTGTCGTGCTGGGATTGGAACGCTTTCAGAGCTTGCGGCGCTTTCAAAGGCTTCTATCGTGGTTCCGATTCCACGTTCGCATCAGGAAACGAATGCGCGAGCGCTGCAAGAAGGCATCATTTGGCTTCATCAGACACAAGAGCGATGTGGAGATGCGCTGCGAAATGCGGTGAAAGATTTACTTACACATGAGGTAAAAAGGAACATGCTTGGATCAAAGCTTCATCAGCTTTTTCCGACAGATGACGGATATGCATTGGCAGAAAAATGGATGGATGGAATGTAAAGCAATATAAAGCGTTTTTGTGATAACTGGACAATCGCTATTTTTAGCGGAGAATCAAATGAAGAGAATACCAGTGAAAAAGAATATATAGTTGAAAGCGTCAAAAAGATTGACGGAGTTAAAAAATAATGTATCGTATCTTATAGTTCATAAAGGACATTCACAAAATATAAAAAGGAGACCAATCGTGAAAAGATACCAGCGTATTTGGGGTAGAAAAGTCTTGAAAGTTGTTGAAACGTACGACCGAAATCAGAAGCTGTTTCTGTTTGGTGTTACTGGAGACTTAAATAACCTTGGAATTTTTGTGTCTCGGTATGGACGTCCATTGGCGGAAAATCTTGTAGATATCTACAATCGCCTCATTGGTACGTTCATGTACAGGTTCATCAAAAAACACTCAAAGGTGATTTCGGCATTTTGTATGATCCCTTCGGGAGAAGAAGTCTTTGCTACTGGAGCAGCGGCTGATCAATTGGTTGTACATGAGTTTTTCTCACTGTTGAGGAGTGAGATGAATAATTTTATCCAAGAGAACGCTCACATCGCAGATGAGAATGTTACCGTGTCATTTGGCTGTAAAATTTTTTCGGACGATACGATCGGCGACACAGCTTCACGCTTTGTTGCGTTAGTAAGAGGACAGCAAATCCAAGACGCTTCGTCGGCATACCTTGAACTTATGCTTGCCATGCGTCGTGAACTCGCTTACGAGCTTGACCAAGCAAAGTTTAGCTCCCTAAATGTTTCCGACTTTGATCTTGTTATGTTTTTTCGGAACGTGGTATACACCAAACTCCAGAATTACAAAAAAGAATCAAAGGAGGCACTTGTAATCCTCGCCAATCAGATACGTCAAAATGTTGAGCTTCGGGAACGCCTTCAAACCATGACGTTAAATTCCGAGTATGGCATAACAGACAAAGATGCTCAGTTCATCAATGAACTCCTTAGAGAATAGAGCTGACGTAAAAAGGCCGAATGGAATTACTCCATTCGGCCTTTATCACGGGTGATTTATTTTTTGGGAAAAATCCGGAAATTTAATTTGGTGCGCCCGGCGGGGATCGAACCCACGACCATTGGCTTAAAAGGCCACTGCTCTACCACTGAGCTACAGGCGCGAGGATGAAAGAGAAGGGTTTTTGACAGATTCTGGACGACAGCGCAACCGCTGGCAGCGAGATTTGTCAGACTTTCTCAAATGGGAAAAATGCGCTAAGATAATAGATGAAACGAAAAAAAATTTCAAGCTATGAGGATCTCTATGATTGGGTGCAAGGGGATTCCTGCCTTCGCATCTCA
Organism: Candidatus Uhrbacteria bacterium; assembly: GCA_003231955.1. Classification (GTDB taxonomy): domain Bacteria; phylum Patescibacteriota; class Patescibacteriia; order 2-12-FULL-60-25; family 2-12-FULL-60-25; genus SZUA-46. The sequence continues at coordinate 17,650 of QIKL01000033.1, forward strand.
GGGGGGCGGGATCGAGACACATGTCGAAGAACTCTCGACGCGTCTTGTCGAACGCGGACATACTGTCACGGTTTATGTTCGTCCGTATGCGAATCCAGACCGAAAAACATCATACAAGAACGTTCGTCTCGTGACGATCCCGACGATTCATCGGAAGCACCTCGACGCAGTTACACATACGTTTCTTTCATCAATCCACGCACTTTTTACACGGTCGCAGATTCTGCACTACCATGGTGTAGGTCCATCGACGCTTTCATGGATCCCGCGAGTTTTTGCGCCATGGAAAAAGGTCGTTGTGACATTTCATAGTCGAGATAGGTTTCATGAAAAATGGCAATGGTTTGCGCGAGCGTATCTTGCTTTTGGTGAATGGACGAGCGTACACTTTCCGCATGCGACAATTGCAGTCTCTCATTCAATTCAGGTATTTTGTAAAAAGACGTGGGGAGTGACAGTGTGGTATGTCCCGAATGGCGTGGAGATTCCAAGACTCCATCCAGGGACTGATTTGCTTCAAAAGTTTGGTTTAGAGCCTGAAAAATATTTTTTTACGTTAAGCCGACTTGTTCCTCATAAGGCGGTTGAAGATGCGATTAAGGCATTTGCGCAGATCGACACGGATACGAAGCTAATTATTATTGGAGCAGCACCATTTAATGACACTGCGTATGAAACGATGCTTCAAAAACTCGCACAAAAAGATCCGCGCGTGATTATGGTCGGAAGGCAAATCGGAAAGGAACTGATACAAATTATTGCCAATGCATATGCAATGATTCATCCATCGCGCAGCGAAGGACTGTCCGTTGCAGTGCTTGAAGCGATGTCTTACGGAAAAATGGTCATCATGAGTGATATTTTAGAAAATTTGGAACTCATTGATCATTCTGGCGTCGCGTATAGTGTCGGAGATGTAAAAGCATTGCGAGACGCGATTACATGGCTCCTGAGCGATCCTGCAATTGTTAAAGAACGCGGAATTCGCGCGCGTGGAGTCATTGAGAGGCTCTATTCATGGAAGAGCGTCGTTGAGCGTACGGAAGCTGTGTATAGTTCATTATGCGGATGAAGCGAACATTGGTCTTTGCAGATTTGGCGAAGCGGTATACTGCGTCGAAAGATGCGATGTATTTGTTACAACGGTTTGGATCAGAACTGATACGGCTTTCAAAAACCGCGATATTCGCGATGCAACGTGGAGCGGATTCACCGAACGAAATTTGTTCTGCTGAAAAGATCTTAAAAAAAGGTCAAAAAATTATCACGCGGAATCCGCATCTGAAAGATGTCGGACCGTGGCAGGCTGGACTGGAAGAATATGCGGAGGCACTTTTATTTTTCGCATTCATTCATGAAGATCAAACAACTTTCCATTTGGTTATGAAGATGGATCCGGGGATTACGATCGGAGCGTTGTCGGATTTTGTTGGAGAGTTGGTTCGACTTGCGGTGCGTGAAGCGACATATCGGCATACGGAGCGTGTAACAAAAATTATAGAGACCGCAAATGAGATCGTTGTGTTTTTGACATCATTGGATCTGACGGGCTCTCAGCGTTCTAAAGGTGATCAATCTCGACAGCATCTTCGTCGCCTTGAAGATATTCGATACGATCTTTCTCGCCATGTATGAACGGAGAACGAATAAAAAAATCGGTTGTGGCGGCGATTGTTGTCGCTTACAATGAAGAACCGACGATCAGTGCGATCGTGAAGGCATTGGTAGATTCAACGCTTTTCCGTGACGTTATCGTGATTAGTGATGGTTCAACCGATGGAACTGCAGATGAAGCGCGCGCCGCGGGTGCAACGCTGGTCCACCAACTTCCTTGGAAACACGGGAAGGGTGCGGCGATGATGCATGGCGTTTCACATACGGATACACCAATTCTTTTTTTTGCGGACGCAGATTTGCTTGGGCTAACGCCGGACCATTTGAAGCGGATTTTGCGGCCCGTTCTCGCAGGCACACTTGCGATGTGCGTCGGTTTGCGTGACCGTGGGCCGATCCTTATGAAGATTTCGGCGCATCTTCCGCTTATTGGCGGCGAACGTGCGATGCGTCGTAATGTGTTTGAGGATATTCCAGATAATTTTATGCAGGGATTTATGGTCGAATCCGCGTTAAATTATTATTGTCGATCTCATCATTTACCGTATGGAACTGTTGAATTACCGGGATTGCATATCCGACGCAAGATGCAAAAAGTTGGATTTTGGAAAGGATTAAAAGAATATCTCCACATGTGGCGTGAAGTCATTGGTGCAATGCTTGTTGTACGGATTGCATATCTGAAGGGTGAGTTCCTATGACAGAACACTGGAAAGGAAAAAAAATTCTTATTTTGGGAATTGGATCATATCCAAAAGGGAGTGGTATCTCCGCGACCCTGTTTGCGGCGCGAAGCGGTGCGGATGTTCTCGCAACCGATCTGCGTTGTGACGCCGATTTAAAGCGGGGAATTGCTCAGTTCAAAAAATTCAAAAATGTACGGTTTCGTCTTGGAAAGCATCATCTGGAAGATATTAGGTGGGCCGATATCATCATACGTAATCCGCGTGTTCGCCCGACATCTCGAGAGATGGTTTTTGCTTCACGGCTCGGGAAACGAATTGAATCAGATATTTCTATCTTTCTCAAGAGATGTCCGTGTTCTGTTGTTGGAATCACAGGGACGAGAGGGAAAAGTACGAGTTCGACACTTGTTGCTGCGATGTTAAAAGCTTCAAAAAGACGAACGTGGCTCGGAGGGAATATTCGTGTCTCGCCGCTTACCTTTATGTCGCGCGTGAAAAAAACGGATGTTGTTGTCCTTGAACTTTCGAGTTGGCAGCTTGAGGTTACCGGGTCTTCGGGGATCTCGCCGCATGTGGCGTGTATTACAAATTTCATGCGTGATCATCTCAATTCCTACGAAGGTATGGATGATTATGGGGAGGCAAAAGCCCAGATTTTTCGTCATCAAGGGCCGGAAGACATTCTTGTTTTAAATATGGACGATGTGTTTTGTCGTTCAAAGCTTCGTGTTGCGCCAGGGCAGATGCTTTTTTTTGCGCGGCGGCGATCAAAAGGTGTCGATGCATGGATTGGAAGAGATGCGCTTTGGATGAAAGAGGAAAAACGTATTATCTCGTTAATTCCGCTTCGGTCTGTCAAAGTTTTTGGCGAACATAATCTTTTGAACATGCTTGCGGCTGCATTGACGGCGCGCGCGGCAGGTGCAACGCTCGCGGGGATTAAAAAGGCTCTTCGAGAATTCAAGGGGATCCAAGATCGGGAAGAGATTGTTGCAGTTAAAAAAGGAATTACATTCATTAATGATACGACGGCAACAACACCAGATGGAACGATTGCTGCGGTTCATGCTTTTGCACCGAGATTCCAGACGCTTCGATTTATCGTCGGTGGGGCGGATAAGGGGCTTGATTTTACACAATTAGCGGCAGAACTCGCGAAGTTTAACGTTGATATTGCCGTATTACCTGGTTCTGCTGGTGCAAAGTTTATGCGTGCGTTGGATCAAAAAAATATTCCGTACACAGCGACAAAGGGATTACGTGAAGCTTTTCGATATTTAATGCTTCAAGCGACGCGAGGGGATGTGGTTATTCTCTCGCCAGGTTGTGCGAGTTTTGGAGCATTTCAGAATGAATTTGATCGCGGCGAGCAATTTCGTTGTTTAGTAAGAGGGATTGACGTGAAACGACGAGAGTAGTAGTATTCTGATAATTCATACTAATCTTAATCTTTTATCAAGATTCCTTCTATTTTATGACAAACAAAACATCAGTCGGTAGCGGTCCGAGCGTGATGGGTGTGGCTGTTCTCGGTGAGCGCGGTCAGCTCGTTATTCCTAAAGAAGCACGAGATTCTCTAAAATTAAAGACGGGAGATCGTTTTATTGTCGTTGCTGGCAACGGCCATGGTCTTATGCTTATTCCGGCAAAACAAATCCAAATGATGATGAAACATATGTCCTCGAATTTTCGGAAAGCGGCATCCCTTCTTTCGTTGGATGTCTAGTTGGATGTCTAGTAGATGACAGCTGGATATTTATCTATGCCATTTCCAAAATTTCTTAAACGCAAAACAACATACGCAATTTTGATTCTGCTTGTAGCTGGTGGATGGTGGTTTTTTGCGCAAAGTCGTAACAAAGGCCCTCATTATGAAACGGCCGTAGTTACGCGCGGTACGTTGCGTCAAACTGTGCAGGTGACAGGCGAGCTTAAACCAGCGACACGAACGGAACTTGCGTTCAAGAATCCTGGGACGATTGCCGCGATTAACGTAAAGATTGGCGATACAGTTAAAACGGGCGATATTCTTGCGACGTTAAAGGCTAATGATGTTCAGTTTGCCGCAAAAAATGCCAGAGCAATGCTGGCAGTTGCGCAGGCAAATCTCAATGCCAAAAAGGCGGGGGATACTCCTCAAATTATTCGTGTTGCGGAGACACAGGTGGAACAAGCTGAGGCACAATATAAGAAGGCTGTTTCCGACGTAGATTCTAATAAAAAGACAACGCAAGATGCGGTGACCGCCGCTCAAATCGCGCTGCAGACGGCAAAAAATGATCTGGATAACCAAAATGCAATTGTCGCGCAAGACATACAAAACTCCATTGATGCGGCACGGCTTCAGCTTTTAGCGGCGCTCGGTCCGTTGAACAGTGGACTTTCCGACGGTGATCAAATTTCCGGCGTTGATAATACTGCGGCAAATCAGCTTTATCTTAATGTTTTGGGTTTTCTTGACATGGGTTCCCTTGATCGCTCAAAGGCTTCATATCTAAGGGCGAAGACTGCGAAATTGGATGCAGAAACATTTACACAGAATCTAACTCCGTCTTCAACAAAAGATGACGTTCAATCCGCGGCGGAAAAAATACAGAGCGCAATTACGGCCGTCCAGAGCTATCTTAGTGATGTTCAAAAAGTTCTTATTTCGAGCTTGACGGATTCAATGTTTACAAAAACGACGCTTTCCGCGGATAAGGCGATGATCAACGGCGATCGGACAACTGTATCCGCACAAAATACGGCCGTCCTTTCTGTTTTGCAGACAATTAAAAACACGGAACTAATGAAAATACAGACAATTCAAAGACTTAAAAATGCCTATAAAGCCGCACAAACCGCATATCAAACGGCAACGACAAACGCAGATGTACAAGTCCGGGCCGCGGAGACGAATGTTGCAATCCAAAAAGCGGCTCTTGATTCAGCTCAAGCGATGTTAGATCTAAAAAAGTCTGGGCCGCGCGCGGTGGATCTCGCTCCATTGCATGCTACTGTTGAACAAGCGCAGGTTGCATATAACAGATCCTTAAACGATCTAAAAAATGTTCAGATCATTGCGCCAGTTGATGGAATTATCTCAGACGTGATCCCTGATATCGGCGAGCGGATCTCACCGAATGTCCCAGAAATTAACATGGTTGGAACGCAATCTTATGATATTCAGGCGCAGGTACCAGAGGCGGATATTACTAAAGTCCTCGTCGGCCAGACCGCTTCGACAACGCTTGATGCGTATGGAGACGGTGTGCAATTTGGCGGAAAAGTTACATCAAAGGACCCAGCAGAAACGCGGATTCAAGATGCGATCTATTATAATGTCCACGTTCAGCTAAATTCGGATGGACATGAGGTTAAGCCTGGAATGACCGCAAATGTGACAGTGAATACTGGCGAAGCGGATCACGCGCTTATTATTCCATTGCGTGCTGTTCGGACGGACGCACAGACCGGCATAAAGACCGTTCGGATTCTTGTAAACGGTATTGCGAAAACAAAGAAGGTCAAACTCGGATTGCGTGGTGACGAAGGGTTGATCCAAGTTTTGCATGGGCTTTCTGAAGGCGATCAGGTTATTGTTGGTCAAACGGGTACATCTGCGTCAAAGGGCTGATTGATATGGGGAGTCCAGTGATTCGGGTTGTCGACCTAAAAAAACAATATGAAAATGACGGAGTGATCACGCCCGTCCTTCATGGATTGACGTTTGATGTGAATCCAGGAGAGTTTGTGGCGATTATGGGTCCGTCGGGATCTGGGAAATCTACGCTCATGCATATCCTTGGATTTCTTGACACGCTGACTTCTGGAAAATACGAATTTAACGGGAAAGATGTTTCAACGCTGGATGAAGATCAGCTCGCGGACATGCGCGGAAGTGAGGTCGGATTTATTTTTCAAGCGTTTAATCTTTTGTCGCGAACGACAGTTATGGAAAATGTTATGCTTCCATTACTGTATTCTAATATTCCAGTTAGTAAGCGAAAAGAAATGGCACGGAAGACAATCGCAGCCGTCGGACTTGAACATCAAATTAACAATTTATCAAATCGGCTCTCTGGAGGCGAGCGGCAACGTGTAGCAATTGCGCGGGCATTTGTCCGAGATCCTTCTGTTATTTTTGCGGATGAACCGACTGGAAATCTCGATTCCCGCAGCGGGACGCAGGTAATGGAAATCTTGCAGAAACTAAATCGTGAAAGCAAGCGCACAATCATCCTTGTGACGCATGAAACATATACTTCAGAACATGCGCAGCGGATCTTGCGGATTAAAGATGGATTGATCCAGTCGAACGAGCCTGTGGAGAATCGACGATTTGCGCATGAAAGCGTGGCGGAGCAACTAAAATAATATGCTTCTGCAGGATTTGGTCACAAGTTCGTTTCAAAGCCTCGGACGGACAAAAGGCCGGTCCGCATTGACGATGCTCGGAATCGTTATTGGGGTTATGTCGGTTATTCTCGTTCTTTCAATCGGCGAATCTGCGCAACAGCATATCCTTGGGCAGATCTCTGCATTTGGATCAGATGTGATTTTTATTCGGAACGGTCCGGTGCAGTCAACGGGACAACCTTCGCCATTTTTTAAGGAAAGTTTAACGTATAAAGACGTGAAACGGCTTGCATCTTATCCATGGGTGAAATCTGTGCTCGGTGCGTTTCTTCAGCAAGATTCAATCACGGCGCTTGGTATTACGACGAGTGCACAGATCACGGGGACGATGCCGGACGAGCTTAATTTTTCAGCAACACCACTAGCTGAAGGGACATTTTTGACGCAATCCGATGTCGATAGCCACGCGCGCGTCGCCGTTCTTGGTTCGGATGTAACGAATGCGGCGTTCGGTTCTGAGGATCCAATCGGAAAATTTATTAAAATTAACGATGTTCAATATCGTGTCATCGGTAATATGGCTCGTGCAGGATCAAGCGGTTTTTTTAATCCAGATCGTGCGGTGTATGTCCCCGTAACCTCAGCTCTTGATGCATATCACAAAAAATATCTTAGTTATATTCAGGTTAAGACGTCATTTACGAACCTGAACGAGGGGAAGGACCGAATCGCGGCGGTTATGCGTGATCGGCATAATATTGACAATCCAACGGGTAATCCGATCAAGGACGATTTTAATCTCGTATCACAAAAGGATGCGATTAAAATTGTGTCAACTGTCACAAATATTTTACAGATTCTGTTATCGTCGATCGCGGCAATCTCTCTTTTAGTCGGAGGAATCGGGATCATGAACATTATGTATGTCACTGTAACTGAACGGATTCATGAAATAGGACTTCGGAAGGCACTCGGTGCGCGTAAGCACGACATTTTGAGTCAGTTTTTGTTTGAGGCTGTGATTCAGACACTCCTTGGAGGATGTATCGGGATTGTCTTGGGTATTGCGTTCTCTTGGGTTGGAATTCAAATTATTAGTCAGTTTCAAGGAGGGTGGAAGTTTACGGTCTCAATAAACGGCATCATCCTTGGATTAAGTGTTTCCGCCGCCATTGGATTAATTTTTGGTTTTTTCCCTGCTCGTAGCGCGGCAGAATTAAGCCCGATTGACGCTTTGCGCCGAGAGTAGCTCTTATGAAGATTCGAGATCTTTTTCCTCTTTCGATGAAGGCATTGCTTGCAAACAAAGGACGGTCGTTGTTGACCATGCTTGGGATTATTATTGGCATCGCCTCCGTAATCCTTATGCTCGCCGTCGGTCAGGCGGCGCAAGGATATCTTCTCTCGCAAGTCGCAAGTTTTGGGAGTGATTTTATTTCCGTTGAAAACGGAAAACCAAGCGAAGTACGCGGTCGTCCGCCGAATCCCACAGTCAAACAATCTTTGACATACAAAGATTATAAAAAGATTAAGGGAGAAATATGGGTTCATGCGGCGACGGCAATTGTTCTCGCTCGGGATTTGGTCTCCTACGGCGGCGTGGACACATTGACTCAAGTCACGGGGGCGACGCCCGGAGATCCTATTGTTTTTAACGGCGCCGTTAAAAAAGGTTTATATCTCTCAAATGAAGATATTTATTCACATACGCGTGCCGTCGTTCTTGGTTCTAAAGTTGCGGATGAATTATTTGGACAGGAAAATCCCATCGGAAAGACGATTAAAATTACAAAACAGCCGTTTCGTGTTATCGGCATAATGAAGCCAGCAGGAACTCGATTTTTTAGGGATGCCGATGATCAGGTCTATATTCCGGTCACAACGGCACTTGATCTCTATCATAAATCGTATGTCGACTATCTTGGGATTAAAATTCGAGATACTGTAAATATCACGCGAGCAAAAGAGCTGACGCAAGTCGCTCTGCGAGAATCGCATAATATCTATAATCCGACGGGAGATCCTTCGAAAGATGATTTTGTTGTCGCATCACAGGAAGATGCGATTAAAAGCGTCGCGACAATAGGGACAATTCTCCAGATTCTTTTGGGTTCCATCTCTGGAATCTCGCTCGTTGTCGCTGGTATCGGGATTATGAACATCATGTATGTGACTGTTACGGAGCGGACGCGCGAGATTGGACTTCGGAAGGCACTCGGCGCGCGCAGGCATGATATTCTCGGACAATTCCTTTTTGAGTCTATGATTTTGACGGTGATTGCGGGGGTAATCGGCATTGCCGTGGGAATAGGCGCGAGCTGGCTTGTCGTCCGAATTATTTCTCACTATCAGTCAGGCTGGACCTTTTTGATACCGTGGTTCGGGGCGCTGCTCGGATTTAGTGTTTCCGCTGGGATTGGAGTTTTGTTTGGATATTTTCCGGCGCGAAAAGCATCTGCTTTTAAACCTATTGACGCGTTGAGATATGAATGATGCTTATTGTGATAATCTTTATTCACAACACGTTAAATTTCGCTTAACGGAGCTGTCTTGACGAATTAGCAGTCTCCAATGTAGACTGCTAATCATGGATGAACGTCTCGCGAACCTTTTGCGCCTCGTAATCGAAGATGTTATTGCGACGTGCGAACCTGTTGGTTCTCAGCGTATCGTTGATGCATACAAACTTCCCGTGAGTTCCGCAACAATACGGAACTGGTTTACGGAGCTGGAGGACCAAGGATATGTTATGCAGCCGCATCCATCCGCGGGGAGGATTCCGACGGAAAAAGGGTATCGCACGTATTTGGATGAGCTTATGCGAATAAAAATATTGGGAAAACGCGAGCGAATAGAGCTTGAACGCGCGTTTCGTTTAGCAAAAGACGAGGAGCTGGCGTTAAAGTCATCTGCGAAGGTTATTTCCGAAATTATCGGAGATGCAATGGTTCTCGGGTTGCGGGAAGCTGATACATATTATACCGGTCTCTCGAAGCTATTTTCCCAGCCGGAATTCCGTGATTGGAACCGGGTTATCAACGTAAGCGAAGTGTTGGATAAACTGGACGATGTTTTGCTGAAGGTGCGTCATAGTGTCTATTCGGAGCCGACTGCGCTCATCGGCGGAAATTGTCCGTTTGGGTCCGCGTGCGGGTCGATTCTTATGACCTCGCGAAGCGGCGCGTTCATCGGGATCCTTGGACCGGTCCGGATGGACTATCAACTTGGCTTTTCGCTAATGCACGAACTTCGTAGACTTCTTATGACATAATCCCCGCTGTCATTCTGAGATGGTCGGAATGACATGGAACCAATGAACTATGGAAGACAAACAAACGACCGAACAAGAAAATACCGCAGAAGAGCTGGAGCAAAAAACTCACTGCGTAAAATGTGAGGAATATCTTGCCGGATGGAAACGAGCACAGGCAGATTACGCAAATCTTAAAAAAACGACGGAGAGAGAAAAAAAAGAATTTGCAAAATTTGCAAATGAAGATCTATTGTCAGCTCTTTTGCCAGCGATTGATCAGTATGAGATGGCGCTTTCTTTTACGCCGGATCTAAATAACATTCCCGATGAGGAGCGGGAAAAATTGAAGAACTGGATCATAGGGTTGCAGGCAGTCCGTTTGGCATGGGAGGCTGCCTTTAAGGAAATAGGCCTTGAACGGATTCCTACGGATTGCGCATTCGACCCGTTAATTCACGAAGCGATCGGCGAAGAAAAATCAGCCAAAAATCCAAGCGGACAAATCGTTCGGACAATGCAATCAGGCTGGCGTCTCAATGAAAAGCTTCTTCGTCCCGCAAAAGTTGTCATTTCTACATAATATATTCATTTATAGAATTCTTCATTCATTGATACATCAATAAATAAACGCATTAACGTACTGATTTACTTCTAAACTATGTCTCTCATCAAATGGTCACCTTTCTTTGAGCCTTTCGACGCGATGGATGAATTCTTTAAAAATGTTCCGTCTGGGAGTCGCAGTCAGGGACTTGTTCCAGCTATCGACGTGTATGACAAACATGATTCGGTTATCATCGAGACCGCTCTTCCTGGTGCGGATCCAAGTAAAGTTCAGCTCTCGATCGAAAATGACGTCCTCTCAATCTCTGGATCATCCGAACGTAAGACGGAAGTCGATGAAAAAGATTATTATCGCAAGGAGATTCGTTCGGGATCATTTATGCGGCAGGTCAGTTTGCCCCCAGGTGTAAAAGAAGGCGACGCAAAAGCTTCATTCAAAGATGGAATCCTTACGATTACTTTTCCGAAATCGCAAACAGGATCTCCAAAGTCGATTAAAATCGATGTTCATCACGAAAATAACTAACTCTTGTATTCACATATTTTACTTTTATGTCTAAAATCCTCGGAATCGATCTTGGAACAACCAATTCTTGCATGGCCGTCGTTGAAGGTGGTCAGCCAAAGGTTATTGATAATGCGGAAGGCGCGAAAACGACGCCCTCCATTGTTGCTGTGAGTAAAACAGGTGAACGCCTCGTCGGACAAATCGCGAAACGTCAATCTGTTGTAAACCCGACAAATACAATTTTTAGTGCAAAACGGCTTATCGGCCGACGCTGGGACGACGAGGAAGTTCAGCGCGACGTAAAATGGCTTCCGTATAAAATTTCGCAAAAAGGCGATGGCGTGCGCATTGAGATGTCTGGCAAGGAATACGCGCCAGAAGAAATTTCGGCTATGGTTTTGCAAAAGCTTAAGGCAGATGCGGAGACGCGCCTCGGTGAGAAAATTACAGAAGCTGTTATCACCGTGCCGGCGTATTTTGACGACTCTCAACGCCAAGCAACCAAAGTCGCGGGCGAGATTGCTGGGCTTAAAGTTATGCGTATCATCAACGAGCCAACAGCCGCTGCACTCGCATACGGGTATGATCAAAAAAAGGATGAAAAGATTATTGTGTACGATCTTGGCGGCGGAACATTTGACGTGTCTGTGCTCGAGGTCGCATACGATGCGTCCACAAAACAGAATACGGTTGAGGTAAAGGCTACAAACGGCGATACACATCTTGGCGGCGATGATGTTGATCAGGAGATTATCAAATGGATCGTTGGCGAATTTAAAAAGCAAGAGGGAATTGATCTTGCAAAGGACACTCTCGCGCTTCAACGTATCAAGGAAGCCGCGGAAAAGGCTAAAATTGAGCTATCAAGCGTGATGGAGACAGAAATCAACCAACCTTTTATCACGAGCGACGCAAACGGTCCTAAGCACCTTCTCCTTAAGCTCACGCGGGCGAAGATGGAAGAACTTATCAGTCCGCTTATTGAAAAAACGCTTGAACCATGTAAAAAAGCGCTCGCGGATGCTAAGCTTTCGGCAAAAGATATCAACGAGGTTATCCTCGTCGGTGGGATGACGCGGATGCCGCTCGTCCAGCAGACGGTAGAAAAATTTTTCGGCAAGAAGCCGAACGTTTCAGTAAATCCGGACGAAGTCGTGGCAATTGGCGCCGCGGTTCAGGCTGGCAACCTTCAGGGGGATCTCAAAGGCGAACTTCTCCTTTTAGATGTCACACCACTCTCGCTCGGGATTGAAACAATGGGATCTGTGATGACAAAGGTGATTGATCGGAATACAACAATTCCGACATCCAAATCGCAAATTTTTTCGACGGCCGCAGACAGCCAGCCGTCCGTTGAAGTACATGTTCTTCAGGGTGAGCGCGAAATGTCGGCGGACAATCGTACACTTGGCCGCTTTACACTCTCCGGTATTCCGCCGTCGCCACGTGGTGTTCCACAAATCGAAGTGACATTTGATATCGATGCAAACGGCATCCTTTCCGTCAAAGCCGTGGATAAAGCCACGGGCAAGGAACAAAAAATTACCATTACCGCGTCGACAAACCTATCAAAAGACGATGTTGAGAAGATGAGAAAGGACGCGGAATTGCATGCGGACGAGGATAAGAAGCACCGTGAGGGTATTGAGGCAAAAAACATGGCCGAGACGATGATTTATACAACTGAAAAGATGATGAAAGACGCGTCTGATATAGACGAAGTCGATAAAAAAGCTGTCGAAGAAAAACTTGAAGCGCTAAAAAAGATTAAAGATGGCGATGATGTTGAGGCGATTAAAAAAGCTGGCGATGAGCTTGCTCAGTCCGCACAAAAAATCGGCGAGGCTATGTACAAAAAGCAACAAGCAGATACGTCGACTGTCGAAGGACAAGAGCATGGTACGGGTGGCAAGGATGAAGAAAAAGAGGACAAAAAAGAAGGAGAAGAACACAAGGACGAAGGGCCGAAAGAAGGAGAGTTTAAACAAGATACATAATCTATATTCGTAATCTATATTCGTATGTCTGAACAACAGCCGCAGCCAGAGCCGCAGGGTCAACAGCAGATTCAAGTAAACGCAGATCCGAAGATCATGCAAGGACGGTACGCGAACGCTTTTTCTGTCACATCACAAGAACGTGACGTGGTTATCGACTTTTTGAGCCATGTGAATGCGCATGGCGTAAATCAGGCACAACTAGTTTCGCGCGTGTTTCTTAATCACTTTGCGGCACGCGATCTTATTTCAACGCTCCAAAAAACACTTGAACAGTGGGAAAAGCTGCGATACGAGGGAAAGAAGCCAGAATAAAATTTGAAAGACCGTCGTAATGCCACATAAAGATTTTTACGCCATTCTTGGCGTGCCGAAGACGGCGAGTGATCAGGACATCAAAAAGGCGTTCCGTCGTTTGGCACATGAACATCATCCAGATAAGGGTGGTAATCAGCAAAAGTTCAATGACATCAACGAGGCGTATCAGGCGCTTAGCGATAAAGAAAAACGTGCGCGATATGATCAATTTGGATCCGCCGCGTTTGAGCAGGGCGGTACGAGTGGCGGCGGATTTGGAGGATCTGGACAAGGTTTTGGCGGATTCAACGGCAGTGTGAATCTTGATGATCTCGGAGATCTTGGAGAGATGTTTGGCAGCATGTTCGGTTTTCAAACCGAACATGGCCAGACAAAGCAAGGAAAAGACATTGAGATCGACACGACAATCAGCCTCATGGACTCGGTCAAAGGAACGATCATTAAAATTAAACTGTTCAAAAATAACCTCTGTTCTGTGTGCAACGGAAGCGGTGCGGAGCCGGGATCAAAAATGGAAACGTGCGCGACCTGTAAAGGCGCAGGAAAAACAACACAGCACATGCGAACAGTGTTCGGAACAATCAAGTCGGCCGTGCAGTGTCCCGATTGCCAAGGCAAAGGAAAGCGGCCAAAATCCCTTTGCTCGCGGTGCAAAGGGACTGGCGTAGAACGAAAATCATCGGAACTCGATATCTCTATTCCCGCAGGGATCTCGGACGGCGAGGTTATCCGCATAACCGGAGCGGGAGAATATCCAGGGAACGGCGGCCGCGGGGGAGATCTCTTTGTACGAGTTCACGTTAAACCTCATCCGGTTTTTACACGTGATGGATATGATATCCGCTCGACCGTCTATATTCCGTATTCCACGCTTCTCCTTGGCGGAGAGGTGACAATTGATACGGTCGAAGGTACAGGTTCATTAAAGATTCCGGAGAATACGCAGCCTGGGACGATTTTTAAACTTAGAGGAAAAGGGATCCCTCATCTCCAAAACACTGGACGCGGAGATCATCTTGTTGTCGTTCAATCGCTTGTGACAAAAAAACTCACACGCGAACAACGCAAGACGCTTGAAGAATTGCGATCCGTCGGACTGTAATTAAACAAACAATTTTTACTCATGCGCGTAACCGTTTCTGTATAAATATCGCGATACGTTTGTCGTGCGTAAAATGACGGAGAGAGACCATCGTGGTATCGTTTATTTTTGGTATGAGTTCAATCATTACCTATTTTGCGGCGTTAAACTGGGCCGCGCCCACGTGGGATATCTTTATACTGCTTTTTTTTGTAATCGGCGCGTTGTTGTATGGTCTCTCATTAGGGCGCGATCGCGTCATCATCATCCTCGTTGCGGTGTATATGGGCCTTGCCGTTGTCTCGAATACGCCGCTATTAACACATCTCAATTTCACGCTTAATGTTAATCAGAATTCCATTTTCAAAATTACATTTTTCTTGGGATTGTTTGTCATTTTCTTTTTTCTCCTTTCACGCAGCGCGCTGCTCAAGACAATTGGCGGGACAAATGCTCCTGGTTCATGGTGGCAAACTATCATCTTTAGCATTCTCCAAGTCGGACTACTTATCAGCATCACACTAAACTTTCTTCCAGTAAATATGACACAGGGACTTTCAGAAGGTACGAAACAAATTTTTATGGGTGATAATGGACGGAGTGCGTGGATGATTTTGCCAATTATCTTTATGATTATCGCTCCGAAAGGAAAAAAAGAAAATTAATGGATCTGAAACATTTTCCTGACTTTTACCGCGTGAATGTCCAACGGATTCACCGTTTTATTTATTTTCGCGTTAGAGGAGACACAGACGTTGCCGAAGATCTTACACAAGATGTTTTTTTAAAGGCGTTTGCGGCATTTGAGTCGTATGACCCCAATATCAGCAGTTCGTCGTGGATTTTTACGATTGCTCGGAATCATGTCATTAATTACATGCAAAAACAGCATCCTGGGACAAGTTTGGACGAAATTGAAAATACAATCTGGGATCGCATCCCGTGGGATAAAAAGATGGAATCTCGCCATGACCAAAAAAGGCTCATGGAGGCACTTCGTCAGCTTCCAGAGCAAGATCGAGAGATTGTCCGTTTAAAGCACATTGAAGGATGGACATTTAATGAAATTGCAGAAAAAATGGGCAAAAATGCCGGAGCTCTTCGCGTCCAATCTCATCGAGCGCTAAGGGCGTTACGGAAGATCATGAAACAAAAATGATTTTCTTGTGTATATAAAAAGCGAAAATACATTTATGACACGGCGGATTGAAAGAAAATTGCGGAAGATTGGACGGCAAGGAAATCCTGACCGCGCTTTTGTGCGAACGCTTGAAGCGCAGCTTCGACAAAAGGTCGGGCATCCTATCTGGTGGATTCGATGGTCCAAATTTGCTGCTGTAGGCGCAACGGCGCTCATTCTTGCGACGAGCGCAACGGGTGTCTACGCATATACATCGGATAATGTCTTACCGAATCATCCCCTGTATTCCGTCCGTTTAGATATCGAGAAGGTCGAAGAAGCTTTGGCTGTGACACCAAGAGCGCGAGCAGC
The DNA here is from genome assembly GCA_003231955.1 of Candidatus Uhrbacteria bacterium. Classification (GTDB taxonomy): domain Bacteria; phylum Patescibacteriota; class Patescibacteriia; order 2-12-FULL-60-25; family 2-12-FULL-60-25; genus SZUA-46. The sequence goes on from QIKL01000033.1 coordinate 33,501, forward strand.
CGTGATTCGACAAATAAAAAAACGCCGAACAAAGGAACACCGGATCATGCGAACGAGGTTGGAGCTTCGGAATCGGCGCGCGCATATGAGGGCTAAACAAGTAAAATTTTTAGAGGATGATCAGGTAAAACTTCGCGAAGACCGACAAAAGACGCAGGAACAGCGGATACACATCCGTGAGGAGACACCAAAAGATTTACGGGGGCGTATTGAGCGAATACGAGGCGAACACTCTGCCGATGCTTCCGACATCCGTGGTGAGCCGATCCACGCGGCGTTTCGAGTGATACAAGCAACAGGGACGATTGACGCTGCATCTGGGACGGAGATAAATAGAGATCGCGAGGCATCTCATAGTTTAGATGATTAAAAGAAGACAATCCAAGAGCTTTTTAAAGTCGGATAGGCGGCTTATTTATCGCATACTGCTGTTTTGACTTTAGGCGCTTTATTGGAAGCGGTATCAAAAAAAGCCCCAGGGAAACAAGGGGCTTTTTTTTGAAACGATCGTGTATTTAACGGATGTTTATGGTCAATGCTGTGACGGTACCGTTAGTTCGCGCATCTTTTGAGATCATAACCGTTACATTTTCGCCGACACTTAAATTCGACGCACGTATCGTTTGTGTTGTGAATGGACGCGGTAGAGTTTTATCCAATTTGACGCCCGCGGCCAGCTCTTTTGCAAAATCTTTAGGAGATTTTGATATGACTTTTTGAATCACAGTCGTACTCGTCAACTTTACATTTCTGCGCGTATCAAGCCCGTCCGCAATTTTATTTGTATCCACATTTGTCGCATTGATAATAAATCCGTCACTTGTGAGATTCGTGATAGTTCCATTCAGGATTGTAATTGGCATGGCGATGGCGGGGAACAATGTTTGCTCTCGTGCGCGCGCCGCAAGATATCCTGCACGATACTGCGCATTGAGTTGAGCTTGTGACGGAGCGCCGAACGAAAAGAGACTTCCGCCTTTTTGAATCTCGAGAGCGTTTAATCCGACGAGGATAAAGGCTGTGATGACGAGGATAATTGAAAGAGCCGTAAGAATATATCGGCTCGTGGAAGCATGGGAGTTCATATTTTGATGAAGTATACCACATTTCATTTGTTAACGGTAAAAAAAACATTTGTGATCTTCGCTATACTATCTTGGTCCACACATCGTTTAATATAATGTCGTTATTATTATATGTATCAATAAATCCAGCAATTTCTAAAGACACATACACATCTAAACTGCTAAACGTGTCTAGAAAGATTTGCTCAACAAGCGATGTGTACCTCTAAAGTAAGACAAAGATACACCCGTGGATGCGGGTGATTTTATTTTTGTGTGATGGTGTGGATAGATTGACAAAAGAGGGATTTTTGTGTTTTAATCACGGTATCTGTACCTCAATTTTGGGGTGCGATCTAACACGTGAAAACGCTGTTAGGCTCATCGACAACTTA
>QIKL01000057.1 GCA_003231955.1 Candidatus Uhrbacteria bacterium
GTCTCATACTTTTGCCCTTCTTCTCACTTCTTTTTCATTTCTCATATATTTGAAACGTATCGTACACTCACCCATACTCAACCAGCCACCGGTGCCTCTAAATCTGTTGAATTGTTGCATAGCTCCTCTGTTAGAAGAGTTTCATATGTTAGTGAACTTATATACCAACCCCGCATCCTGCAATCAATACATCTCCTAAATGATAAAAAGGTAAAAACGACTCAACCTTACGAATACCGTAAAGATGACTAACAAGCTTTTATACATTCTCAAAAAATCTTTATTTTTATCTCTAAAAATCCGCATCTCACTGCGAAAATTAGAATAATATCTCTAAATTCTCTAAAAAATTATATACTGGATATAAAAATCTCATTAGAGAAAAATTCAGCACATACATTTCATTTCAAATTCACAGGTGTCGCGGAACGCCAAGCTGTCTGAAACAATGCACGAAATAAATCGGCACGCTCCGCGCTTTCCACAATAAATCCCATAATCCCAATCCGAGAAAATGTATATACGCCGACTTTGTGATCTACAATGTTAATCTCCCCGTTGCATGGCGTATCCTCATATGGAATCTTACGAACCTCCCATGATCGTAAATCAACTTCTGGATGTATGCACCCAGATTTGAGAGCATACATATATTTCCCGTGCATACGGCGCGCCATGCGTTTTCGCTGCCCTTCATTGACCGCATTTGAATATTCAAGCGACATCTCATCGATCGCGGTGAAACTAAGATATTCTCCGCGCGAATCCATCATAATCTCACGAATCTCAGACATGCCGTCCGGTCCCTCAAAATATCGTACCCTCGGTTTACGCGCGAGTGAGTTGTAAAGCGCCATAAAAAATGGCAAGGACTCTTCCATCTTCTTTTGACGTTTTTTTAACTCATGACCCTGATGTTCCAAAAATAATTTGAGCGATACCGGCGATTCCGCAATATAAAGAATCTTGCTCCCCTGCTCAATACATGACATAAGTCCGCGCCGTTGAAGATCTTTCAAGCTGTTATAGACCGTCGTCCGATTAACCTTAGATTTCTTAGCAACCTCCTGCACACTCGTAGGGCCAAGTTCGAGCATGGCTACATAAATGTAAGCCTCTTTTTCGGTCAGGCCGAGTTCGAGCAGGCGTCGTATCGCTTCGCGCATATTCTACAAATGCTATGTTACCATCGTGTCAAAACAGGAAGAGTCTTTTCCGCCGTCGCTTTCCACGTAAATTTCGCAGCTTGTGCGATGCCTTTAACTCGCAAATCCGATTTTAATCCAGGTTCGCTCGCAATCCGATCTAATGCATGAGTCAGTTCCTCCTGCTCACCAGGTGAAAAATAAATTGCTGCTTCTCCGCAAACCTCTGGCAAAGATGCCGCATTAGACGATACCACCGAACAGCCACACGCCATCGCCTGCACTGGCGGAATCCCAAATCCCTCGTACCATGATGGATGAATCAATGCTTCGGCGCTGTTTAAAATATAAGGAAGATCAATCTCCGTGATATACCCCAATTCGAGGATATCGCTTTTAACGGTAGAATTCATAATCTCTCGTTTGATGGCATCATACCCAAATCCTTTCGGTCCAATGAGAATAAGACGGTATGGATCTCCCACGCCGCGTCGGATTTTGAATTGTGTAAAAGCTTTAACAAGCGTCGTGATGTTCTTTTTTGCTTCAAGACGTCCGACCGCGACGAAATACGGCTTCGGAATCTGATACCGACGCAGGCGTGCCTCAATAGCAGCCGCATCGCGTATAGGACGATACAGCGTATGATCAACGCCACAGGACGTGATCGCTATCTTCTTTGGATCAATACCGTACGCTTCAGCCATTTCGCGTCCAGAAAACTCAGACACAGTGAGAATACGCTCCGCCTTTTTTGCGATCTCCCTCATCACATGCTCGTGGATATGTACCTGACGTGGTTTATAGAGCTTGGGGAGACGATGAAATCCAATATCATGCGCCGTCACAACTGTATTTTTTGGATGAAAGCGCGGAAGAACCGTCCCTGGCATCCACAACACGTCGATCGAATGTTTCTTAAGCTCGTGCGACAATCTGAATTGCGTCCAACCATACGGAAATGGCCACGTTGCACGCACCTCGTACCAATTCTCTGGCAGAATCTCAAGCCCGTTCACGAGCGGCGCGTTAGAATATAAGATCCATGAATTATTATCCTTCGTAGTCTGACGCTTTAATTCTTGAATCACATGCCATGCGTACCATTCGACCCCTGTTTTATTGGGCTTGTTGGCACGTGTGGCTTCAATCCCGATCAACATAACGAGAGTATAGCAGAAGTTGGAAGTTGAAAGCTAGAAGCTGATACCATAAATCTAGAAGCTGATACCACGAAGCGCATCCCCCTCTATTTTTTTCTCATCCCCGCTTCCAATATCTTTCCAATCAAACTCAATATCAATGACCGATAAAAATTTTTTATATATTTTTATATACATATATACGATGCCGTGTGCGATGTACGATATGCTACTCCTTCTATCCTGTTAACATCCTTGCTGGACGAGGCATAATCCGTGCAGCGAGGAGAAGCCGCATGTGTCCTTTTAAAAAAATTGAACACTTAATCTTCGGATCAAAGACGCAGGAGAGCATCTACATCATTCATAGTACTCCACGGAGTGTACAATTACAGGAACATCAATTGACCGCGCAAAAAATAAACATGCTTCGAATATCGCAGATCTCCGCATCATTTTGCGCAGAGTAAATGGGTCCTATCCCGTGATGATCACCGAGTACAGCATTGTACTCACAAAAAATATTCGTGCCTCCGTGATTCTACCCTTTCTTCTTCAAAAGTATTGCGAAACCGAGACTGCGCTGACGCGATGTGATGTCGTATTTCTCACAAAGGAGGAACGCCTCGAATTTTACGACGAATTCTATCGTCGCGAAGCACAAGATCCTGCAGTCCATGGCAACGACAATGAGCAGTACCTGCCGTTGCGCAAAGGCGAAGCATTATGTTCAACAATCTTCGGACTTCTTCCGATCTAAAACCGTCTCACGAACGGGGCATCTCGCCCCGTTCTGTACTATCTGGAGGTAAAAAACTATATTCGGCAGGCCTCCAAAAAAAAAGTATCTTTACGCCACAACGATTCTGGATGAACAACAAAAAAATACCTTTTCATGACGAGGATACACCCAACTGTAAATGGAATAAGAAAAATACCGCGGAACGGTAGGTCACGATACAGGACGATATACACGCAAGGAATTTGTGGAGATCAAACCGTCACGGCGCAAAAATCCAATAAGTATAGACCCCCAATTATAAATGACCTGTCTAATCGTCTCATGCATAACGCGGATTTTTTTTGCTAACAGCTAATGCCATCGCGGTGATGACCGCGGCCCACGTCGCATATGGAAAAAGCAAAACTGCGGAAAACGGGGAAACGGGCCAGATCAAAATAATAAGAATACCCATTGTAATCACGATCGCCACAGATGCGATAGCCGACTCGTGAAGACGATGCCCCACAAAAAACATATAGTTCCACATAACATTAAGCACGCCACTGGCAAGAAAAAGAAGAGCGATAAGCTGACGAAGTCCCGTGGTGGATAATATCGGGCTGAGCCATGCGGGACTATTCCAAAACAAAATTGCCGAGAGTGCAATAAGCATATACATCAATACCCACACAAAACCGAACACACCGCCTGGAGGTATCCACCTAGGAAGTTTAAGTTTGTGATACCACGCCACGCCCTGCAACGTGTATATGCCTCCTAGAATCGCGACCATGAAAACGAGGATTGGAATGATGATGATGCTCGACAACATATTGATTAGGATACCATATTCACTCTTGGATGAAATCAATGACACACGAGAACTCATCAAAACGACTATAGGCAGCTTTGGGAATAATTTTATCAATAAATCTCGTAGACGTTGGCTATTGAAGATGTTACCATTACGATCGTTACTCTAAATCTTGAACCAAAATAATTATGGAATTTGATTACACAACATCTACAGAAAAAACTTTTGATCTTGCAGCTCAAAATGTACAAGACGAAATTGCTAAAGCAGGTATGAAGGTTTTATACGTCCACGATGTGCAAAAAAGTTTAGTGGAAAAAGGATTTAAAAGAGATCCATTCAAAATTATTGAATTTTGTAACGCAAAATTCGCCGACGAGTTCCTGAATAAAGACATCAAAATAGGACTCTGCTTGCCATGTAAAATCAATGTGTACATTAAGGATGGACAAACATACATTTCTGGAATGCGACCGATTATTCTATCTCATTTTTTTCCGCATGTAGATTTAGGCGAGAGGCTAAAAGAAATTGATCAGATTATTCAAAACATTGTACATAACGCCAAATAATAAAAAACTCATTGACGACGGAATAAAAAAAAATCGCCCTGTTTTTGACTACGAGCTAAAAATACTTCGCTTGTAGCTCTCTAAATTTTCCAACGCTATCCCCGTCCCTTTGGCGACGCAGAGTTGCGGTGTGTCAGCGACAAAAACCGAAACACCAGTAGCTTCGCTAAAAAGACGATCAAGGTTACGAAGCTGGGACGATCCGCCAGAGAGAACCATCCCCTTCTCTATCACATCCGCAGAAAGTTCTGGCGGTGTATTATGCAAAACATCTTTAACCGCATCAATAATCCCCTGCAATTCATGTTGAATCGCATCAGTCACATCATCGCTTGTCACAGTAATAATACGCGGAAGGCCCGTAATCATGTCACGTCCCTTAGCTTGCATCTCTAATTTATCTTCCAAATATAATGCGGATCCAATACGAATTTTAATCTCTTCCGACGTACGCTCACCAATTGCGAGGCCGTATTTACGACGGATGTGTTCTATAACCGCGACATCAAGCTTATTGCCGCCGATGCGGACAGAGCTAGAAGAAACGATGCCACCAAGCGAGATAACAGCGATCTCGCTCGTACCACCTCCAATATCCACGACCATATGACCAGACGCGGATCCAATGGGAATATCCGCGCCAATCGCGGCCACAACAGGTTCTTTAATAATATACGCGGCGCGCGCACCGGCAGAAATCGTGGCGTCAATCACAGCGCGCCGTTCGGTCGAAGTAATACCACCAGGGACCGCAATCATGACTTCGGGACGAAAAAAACGCACGCCACCTAACGCTTTATTGATAAAATACCGAAGCATTGCCTCAGTCGTACGATAGTCAGCGATAACACCATCCTTAAGCGGCCGCTTCGCAACAATTGTATCGGGCGTGCGTCCGATCATCTCTTTTGCTTCCTTTCCCACGGCAAGCACACGTTTATCCGCAAGCGAAATCGCGACGACGGACGGTTCGTTTAGAACAATCCCCTTCTTGGGGATATACACAAGGACAGTCGTCGTCCCAAGGTCAATGCCGATCTTTTTGGCAAACATGATGATACGTAAAAATTACCTCATCATCCCGAGCGGCTCAGAATGATATTTCTAGAATTTTTTATTTGAATGAAATATTGAACACACGATCAAGTAATGAATCCGTTGTATACTCATAACGAGCATCTCCAAACTGCGATGCGTCCTCAGATGGGACCGCAGACTTCAGTGTTGTAGCGAATGAGAGGTCCAGCGTCAATTGCGTATTATCTGCTCCAGCCTGTTTAGGCCAGTCGAGATGATAGCCAGTTGTCGTCACATTTGCCAGCACAGACGGTGGGAGTTTGTATGTAAACGAAAGTGTACCAGTGTGTCCAGGTTCAATGGACCAGAACGCACCAAAAACCGTCTTGCCGAGTTCCTTAGTAACATTAACTGTACCAGGTACGGCAACACCTCCCGTCTTGTATCTATCATCCTTCATCGCACCTTTAGAAGAAATAAGCTCCGAACCTTCTGGAACGTATACGCGTGTATAACTTCGATAGCGCGTGTATCGCCAGTCAATTTTTTTCGCCGTATTTGTGTAGGTCAAAGTTACGGTCGCGATCGGATGAGCTGGATTTCGTGCATCGAGTTTATATGTGATCTTTTTTTTCATCACGCCGTCGGTCTTGAGCGCGGCGAGATTCGCATCAATAACCCATACAAAATCACCAGTTGTGGGCTTAGCTCGCCCAGTCCATCCGCGAGCGTCAAGAATCTTGAGAAAATTTGGATCCGAACTATAAATCATAATCTGCTTGCGATTGAGTGCCTTGGTCACGAGACCCGTAATCTCATTCCAACGGGAAGATGGCAATGCTTTAATCTTATCAAGAAGCGCGACGCCAATAGCATTGATAATGTCCTTACGCTTGGCAAGCGGTATCCCTTGTTTGAGAAATCCTTCTTCGACCTGATATTCAATCTGATTGAAAAAGTTATTTTCATTAAAAACCTGCCCATCCACCGTAACTGGTCCCGTGAGATGTAAGAGTGCCTTAAAAAATGCGGGTTCAAGGGCGAGGACAGCTGTGGGCGGGTTCACGAGTGGTTTACCCGTACCGACATGGATCTCACGCGTAAAAAAATTACGTTCAGTCTTAGCCGATGTAGGAAAATCCGGTGACCAATTTGCATCGCGCATGTACCACTTCGTAACGCCGAGATATTTTGCAATAGGTTCAGGCGGCACCTCGTGCCAATTATAGGAAGCAGGATTATCGATATTATAGACGTCTGTAAACGCAAGATTCGTGAGATTACCCGCATCAAGGCTCATCGTACCCACATTCCCGATAAACCCGCCACCTGGTCGAAGTTCATCTGAATTCTGAAGGAGAATGAGGTAATGAATCGGCGTCGGATACCCAGCCGCGGGGACGAGTACCTCAACGAGCGGGACACCCTGGTCAAGCGCCTCTTTGAGCTTAGGCAACATATCGGCAACGGGTCGAAGTGCATTCCGGAGAGGTGCAATAAGATTATTTTGAGGTACACGATTCCAAAGCTCAAGCGCGAGATCTATCTTATCGCGTGCAAGACGAAGATCTGGAAGAGCATTGGAGAATCGTTCAAGAAGATTATGTTTTTCTGCGGGTGAAAGACTAGAAAAACTGCGTGTGGGCGCAATACCCGTTGTAAGTGATCCAGCAGCTGTGGCACCTCCACGAAGCGCATTAATCACGACCTCGACCACGTTCAAAACGTCGTGCATCCCATCAAGAGTCTGCGATCCGGCTGTTGCGGCGTCTTCAAGTGCGCGAATCTGGACACCCACACCTGGAACGTCACGCCAAAAACCCACATTCTGTAAAGAATCATGCGCGTCGTTCAGATCCATTCGTGCAGATGTGAGGTCAGTCTTGGCTGCGGCAATATCGAGTTTCTTTATATTGTCCCGTGCCTGCTGAAGTGAACCCTTCGCGGCCTGCGCGGACGTATACGCATGAACCAAAGAAATACCCGCCGGGACCGTGACAATAAGAAAAATACCCACAATGGCGGCAATGGCCCAACAAAAAATACGAAACCATACCCGCTTTGATTTAGGAGACGGCGGTACGGTCACGGGATGTTTTGGTTTCGAAATGACTGGTGGCAGAACAGACGATGGAGATATCGGCGGTGACGCAGTCGGCGGTGACGCAGTCGGCGGTGATACTATTACAGCAGCCGAACGCGAAGGAGCCTCCGAGGGAAGATCCTTCGGAATTTCAGGAAACGCCGGACAGGTTAAAAAATTCGGCGCAGGATGTTTATCACGAGCCATGAGTTTTTATAGTGTACCGTATTTTTCAATTCTCCTCTCGTGAGACGAGCAATTCCGAACAAAATCAATAAAATGCCCCTATTAAATCCTCGCCACACTTAATAAATATAGAATGTTACTTAAAGTGTCTACGCATGGCACGTCCAGACACAGATGTCTTATACTTAATCTCGCGACGCTTCGTGAGCATGACAGATAGGCGCCCCATTGCCTGGATGCCTGCCATCCAACGACTCGGTCGAAAAATCCCGATAAGAAATTCACTTCCCTGTACCGCAATGACCCATGGCGCGTGCAAAAGGAGATCACTGACGGTATCATTTTTTATAAGCAACCACATCTGATTACGCGCCATAAAAGTATGTGCAGGGGATGGGGTATGGCGATGAAAAAGAGCAGAAAGACCACGATACGTCTGTCCATCGTGAGAATGATGCCAGATGATTGCCGCAGGAACGAGACAAACAGGCATACCATATCGCTGCATGCGCCACGCAAGATCCACATCTTCGAGACATTGAAACATATCTTCATCAAAAAATTCGTCATGGAACTTTAAGTGTAAAATAGCTGAGGCTCGCACGAGCAAGCATGAACGGGAAATACCAAAAACCTCAATTTCCTCATCATACTGCCCACGATCCTCTTCCCCAGCTCCGCGATGAAATGCCCGACGTGAACGACAAAACTGGATGCCAGTTGAATCAATCGTCGAGAAGTGCTCCGATTCACGCGAACCATCTTCCGCGATAATCGCATGGGCACGCAACATCTTAGGTCCGCACGCCATAACTTTGGGATTCGCATCCATAAAGGATACAAGTGCCGCGAGTGCACCAGGCGCAAACTCAATATCAGGATCCGCAATAAGCACATACCGATACGGCCATACCTCCTCTGGCCACCGTGTGAGCGCAAGCTGAATCCCTTGGTTATGTGCACGACATAACCCTTGGTTACGAAAGTTACGAAGCGTCGCGACTTCTGGATGCTCATGCAAGAGCCAACTTGCAGCGCCGTCAGTCGACGCATTGTCCACCACAGTCACAGAATAGTCCTGAACAGTTTGCTCACCGAGCGACGCAAAAAATGCCGGTAGATACGCCATGGAATTCCACACAACGATGTTGATGCAGACCTTCTTTGCCTCCTCCATATTCGGATTTCTATCCTACCCTTCCATCTTCCAGATTGGAAGTGGACTAAAATAATTTTTATTTCAAAAAAAATACTACGAATCCGCTTTTCGTTTCGGTGAGACTTGAAATTCCAAATTTTTTCCAAACATCATCCGTGTTTGTGCATCAATCGCTGGAAACGCACCAAAAACCACAAAGGTAATAGGCAAAAGTAACCACTGAAGGACCGTAACGACAATCGTTTGGCGTGGATGCACATGCGCAGGCCGCGGCGGTAAAAGCGTAAACGCCAATCCAGCGGATACAAACGCGCCGACCATAGCAAATCGCATAAGCCACTGCAGAGTAAACGGCGTATTCTGAAACACAGCAAATCCACGAAATCGTTCTGGCGCAAACCAGAATGGCAGACGTCCGAGAAGAAAAATAAGAAGCGGCGCCGTAGCCCATGTATACATCCCTTCGATCTGTTTCCACATAAACATAAACTTCACGCCGAACGGCATTTTACGATCACGGCTGAAAGCATGGGCCATATACGAAAAATTCTCCACACCCCACGCCCAGCGGCGGAGCTGTCTATACAACGCCATAAGTGCCTGACTGTACGATCCAGTCATAACCGTATCCATGGAAACTGGAAGATAAATGGGTGTCACATGATAATCTCCATGATATTTAAGAAGCCCCTGTAAAAAAATACGTGAGTCTTCACTCACAATATCCTTTTGCCAATACCCCACATCCATAAGCATATGGAGACTCATGGAATGCGATGAAAAGGTCATCATGCCTTCTGGGCGTGCAAGCTCGGTCATGAGCCAAAACGTTGTACCAAACATAGCTACGCGCACTGGCGACGGTGACTCCCACAAGTTGTTGTTATAGAGCGGGATTGGTTGATATGAGCTCCGCGTCGGAGCGGGATTTGTGAGATAGAGATACGTGAGACATGAAAAATATTGCGGATGAATAATAGTGTCTATATCAAACGATGAAACAATAATATCATCTCTGTCGAAACCCATGGCAAGAACTTTCGGAACAATCTCATGCGCAGACCAATTGAGGTTGGATCCCTTGCCTGGAATTTCCTCCGGCAGATCTGCAGGATGAATCGTCGTGAATAACGACATGAACCGACCAGAAAACTCTGGGATCAACACCGCAATATTTGCCTCAAAACGTTCACGGTCACGTGCTTCTCCAGCTAAAACAACAATGAGACGATCCGCGGGATATGCATTCTCAGCCAAGCGACGGAGCGTTTCGCGAAGAACATGCATTTCCTCTTTATATGTCGGCAAAAAAATGAGATGCCTGATACGATCATATCTCGGTGTAGCCACGGCAAGCGCCTGCCAATCTTTTTTAATATCATGCCGAAACTTCCACCATGAGATAAGGAGGAATGGCATGTAATACACAACACGAAAAAGCCAATAGAGATCAAAGATAATCACAAAATACACAACCAAAAGCGGACGAACGAATGAGAGAACGACTGACGCGATAATCGTGATCCAGATCAATGCACCAGGCAAAATCTCAAGGAAGCGTTGGGAAAATCGAGAGGACATTTGAATGACAAAATCAAGATGGAAACTAAATCCTAACTTCTAACTTCTTTTTTGGCATAGTGATATTCGGTTCGCTAGAGTAAATCGGCGCGACGTACCCGACCTCAATTTTTATTCTTCGGTCGGCGAATTTTGTCCGTTGAGCTTTAAGTTTCAGACGTAGCTGCTCCATATCTCTTGTTTCATCGACAGTCACACCGATAAGTGGAAGTTTATACTGCCGCGCAAGTAAATTCGCGATAAGTACGCCTGTGCGCGTTGATGAAAAAGATCCAGGACCAGATACAACACAGATCCCATCAAGACGAACAAACATAGCCGACGAGACGTGACGACAGATTTGGTTCAACACTATGTGCGATCGCCCTTTTGATCTCCAAAGTTTAATATCGGCGCCGAGCAAGCCTATCGTACAGGCATCATGATTCACAGATTCGATAAAGAGCCATGACATAAATCAGACGTGATCTTTAAGCAAGTCTACCGCAACAGTCTTCGGCGAAAGCAGAATACTCTCAAGGAACCGATCACCCATATCACGACGATAGATATAATCCTGCGTCGACATAAGTGTATAGTTGATTTCAAATCCGAGATCAGCCTCAGCTTTGTCCATGATATGCCGAAGCTTCGCCGGATCCATCTCGCCTATGATGAGAATATCAACTGGATTATTACGCTGGCCCTGAAAGACTCCAAAAAATGCGAGATAGTGCAGAGTACCGATTTTATTAATATGCTCATGAAGTTTCCATTCGGAAAGAACATATGCTTTCGTAAGAAGTGAACGTACCTCCTGTTGCAGCGGAAAATCTTTGTTCGCGGTATAGTACTTCCGTTTGAGCCCTGGACGCTTGATTCCAGCCTCTTCGACTGCGGCCTTCCCCTCGACGATGAGCCCTATCTTTACGAGATTCTCTATTTCACGCCGGACCGCATTGATCTGGGTATGAATCCGCCGAGTTAATTCGCGGACAAAAAAAACGTCATCTGGATGATGGAGAAACAGGATCAAGAGTTTGACCCGCGTTCTTGAGCCAAATAAGTGTTCAAGCATATCTATACCTATATCCTGCCGTGTTCTTTACCCCTTGACAAGAGAGATGCGATTTTCCGTCAAAACGTCTAGCATAGACGTGTCATTTGCCTATCAAGTATACTCCGGCTGAGAGCGAAACTGCAAAACTACCAAACAATGTCTAAAATCACGCAACAATTCCGTATCGCCGAGATCGAGGTGGCAAAGAGTCTCACTGACGACAAGCTTGCCGGCGTTTTTCGATTTGAAAACGCCAGCCGTAACCGGACGAGTCCGACCCTCCTTATTATCGTCGACATCCAATCGTCATTATACGTGTACGAGCGCCTACTCGACACCTTAAACTCCACAGCCGAACAAGCGCGGCATATGGGATCACAGATGGAGCAGGATCCTTTAGGCCGATTCGAAAAACTTGTCCAACGTCTCAACGAAGCCGTCGCGAAGTTTACGGAGCAGGAGGCATCACCACTCAACTGGAATCGTATCAACATTTTTATCATTGAGCTTTCGGAAAATCATCTCTGCTTCACTGGAACAGGACATCTTATGAATCTCTTCCTGCAAAAACAGGAAGATGGAAGCTTTCGGTCGTTCAATCTGTTTGGATCACTAGAACAGCCAACACAGGCCGATCCGACCAAACCATTCGCTTCAATCATCTGCGGCGACATTAAACCAGGCGATCTCCTCATGGCAGGTACAACTAACCTTGAGCGTCTACGAAGTGAACTCCGACTCAAAGAACGATTAGCAACCCTTCCACCAGTCACAGCAGCGTTGGAGATTAAACAGGATCTAGAACGCCGTGGCATTCCAGATGATTTCATCGCCGCAATTATTGCATCCATTGCAGTCAAGGATCCAGAACCTTTACCTACAACACCTATTGAACCAGAACAAAACAAAAGCACACGTTCCATTGAACAGCTGCGCCAACAAGAGGAAGAAACCGCCAAACAACTCTCCCCCGCTACACCCGTAAAAGAAACGCTAAACGTGTCCGCCGTACTGACGCAGACAGGAACCTTCGCAAAAAAAATCACCGTTAAATTTTTTGCTACTCTGCGGCACATTAAAAATTCGCTCATCCGACATGATCCCATGGCTCTTGCGAGCCTACGCGGAATGAATGCAGGATATGGAACTGTTTTTACTAAACGAAAAAAAACTATTGTCATGGCCGCGGGAGCAATTGTTATCCTTGGCGTCGCCGGTATCCTCTGGTTGAATCATTCTAAAAAAGTAGCCGCACAAACTGCGGCATGGAATACAACCTACGACAACGCAAGCGATCAACGTAATCGTGCCGAGTCTGATCTCGTCTACGGCAATGAAGCGCGTGCGCGGATTGAGGTTAACCGAGCCGAGAAACTTATCGCTGATCTGCCAACAGATACGACTGATCGAAAAACCAAGATGAGTAAACTCCAAAAAAATCTGAGTAGTCTTAACAAACGAATTAGGAAAGTCGTTCCTGTAAACAATGTCCTTGAGCTCACCACCCTTTCTGCTTCGGCAAATCCCGGAAGTCTTACCGCGCCAATTCTTGTTAAGAATACGGCATACGTAGTCGATGAATCTGCAAACCAAATCCTGAAAATCACCCTAGCGACAAAAGAAATTAAACGTATTAGTCTCCCCCAAGGAACGGGACCAATTGTCGCGAGTGCAGAAGGCAAAAACGGTATTTATTTTATGACGAAATCCGGAAAGCTTATCTCGCTCTCCACCGCCACAAACCTCATAAAATCCATAAAATGGTCACATGCAAAAACATCAGAAAATTTAGACACTATCCTTTACAACAATCGATTGTACAGCATGGATCCAGCGGATGGACAAATTTGGCGTTCATCACAGTCAGGAAACGGTTTTGGAAATGAATCTGGATATATCAAAGCCGCAAATACACAGATTAACGACGCGGTTGCGCTGGCTATCGACAGTAACGTCTATGTGCTCCGATCAAACGGCACCGTCGTCCAATTTTATGCTGGAGGGCAGGTAAGTTTCGGCTTGTACCCCATCAGTCCGCCGCTTCGCGCCGCATCCAATATCTGGACCAAAACAGGTTCGAGTTTACTCTATATCACAGATCCAGCGGATAAACGCATACTCGAATTTGATAAGGATGGAACCCTTAAAGCCCAATTAACCTCGCCGCAATTCCACGACCTCCGAGATCTCTCGGTAGATGAGGATACAAAGCGCATGATCGTAACCGACGGAAATCGTCTCTTACTAGTTCCGCTCCCGTAAAATAAAAGATACTTGAACAATACATAAAACATCCCCTCACGAGGGATGTTTTATGTATTAGAATACTGATGCTTACTTGAGTATAGCCTTCCCACCAGCATCCTCAACCTTCTTCTTAATCTCTTCGGCACTCGCTTTATCAACGCCCTCTTTAATAACTTTCGGTGCGCTATCGACAATATCCTTTGCCTCTTTGAGACCCAAAGCCGTCACTTCACGAACAACCTTAATGACGCCAATCTTGTTGCCGCCAACTTCGATAAGTTCAACATCAAACGACGACTTTTCTTCAGCTGCGGCATCATCTGCTCCTTGTCCCCCGGCCATCATGACTGGAGCGGCGGCGGAGACACCAAATTTATCTTCCAAGACCTTCACAAGCTCAGAAAGATCAAGTACGGACATCTTTTCAACGGTAGCGACGAGATCCTTAAACTTAGCAGGAACTTCGACGACCTTCTGTTCATCTGACATAGGAAAATGTGTCTATGAGTTAATTATCTTAAGCTAAGAATACATTTTTATTCAGTAGCTGAGGCTGCGGAAGATTCCGCCGCAGGAGCCTCATCTTTCGGTACCACTTCTGGCGCTGGTGTTTCTGTTTCTTTTAGATCTTCCGTCGAAACTTCCGCCGCTTTCAGAACTTCTACTTCTGCCTTTTGTGTCGAAGCGGATTCCTCAGGTTTCCCCTTCTTTTCTGCGATCGCATTGAGTACGCGCACATATGCGGAGACCGGAGCATAGAGCGTACCAACGAGCATACCAAGCAGCTCTTTTTTACTTGGAAGCTTAGAAAGCGCGATCACTTTTTCTTTGTCGACAATCTGTCCCTCAAAAATTCCTCCGACAAGCTTGAGCGTTGTCTTTTTTCCGATATCACCAAGAACTTTGGCCGGAGCAACCTCATCTTCTATACCGAACGCAGCGCCAAGCATACCTGGGAGCGTTTTGGCATCGAGATCAATACCAGCAGCCTTAGCTGCACGAGTGAACAATGATTTTTTAGCAACAATGTAATCTACGTTTGCCTCGCGCGCCTTAGCACGAAGTCTATCCGCCTGAACTACGGTCAAACCCTGATAGTCCGCAAATATCACAGACTTGGCGTTCTTAAACTCCTGTTCAAGCCGCTCTTTAATCACTTCTTTCTGCTGACGTGTTTTTGGCATAATGAGAAAATATCACCTACGAACAGCGTACAAGTATCTCACATACAGACACCTATCAGCTCCATTCTGGATGACAATAATTTTGATGGTTCGACCTTTAAAAAACACCCACAGTCTGTCCCGTGGATGTTCAAAGCGGAAAAAAACCGCTTGATCATGACCTCGGCAGGTAATTAAGCTCCTTTTTTCGGGGCGCCTGCTATCTCAGGACAATGAGTGTTGCTCGTATCGTACTGAAATAAGACAGCAACGTCAAGCATGACCGCCCCACAAGTTTCTTCATGTCCCAAAATAGTAATAACACCGCAAAAAAAACTAATTCGCTGCTAATCTGTACTCTTTCACAAACTCTCCGCGTCCTTTGTAAGAAAAAAATAATAGCCTATTCACGATGCGATAACCGTTCCTACGAACGTCTTTTTGTCCAGAATCTTCTGGAGATTTTTCAGATCCATCCCTTTAGTGATCACGACCTCCATTGCCCACCGGTCGGCAAGTTTGGATGCAACTGGATCAAATGGCGTATTAGCACCCGGCTCCCATTTTGATCCCACGATTTTTCTAAATGCCTTCCAACTAATCTTGTCAATCGGTTGCGCACCTTTGTACTTTGAAGGGTCTCTATCATACACTGCATCGATATTCGTCAAATTGATAATCCGCGTCGCATTATATTTTTTAGCGAGGCGTACAGCAATATAATCCGTACTCCATCCCGGCTTCCATCCAGCAGCAATAAGCACCGCGTCGTGCCAAGCAAGCGGCTTCGTCGGGTCCTTCACCACGCGATGAGTTGCCTCTTTCCGAAAAATTGCGCGGAGCAAATGCCCATTTAGCCGTGTCGCATGGATACCAAGCCAATCCACATCTTCACGAGTAAGACAAACGATCCCCCTCGCAGCCTTCTGATATTCTCTCGCTGTATGCCCACCGCCAACCACGATAATAAAACGCTGTCCGCACGCAATTTCATGCCGAATCAATTTGTAAAACCGTTTAAGAAACGCAATGTCAATGCCGGTTTTTGGAACCACAATAGAACCACCGAGTGAGATAACGACGGGCGAAAGATGTTTCATAATATAAGAACCCCAAGGTAAGATTGATCTGTCACTCTTTAACAAGTGCGTTTACAAACCACGAAACCAACCAGAATACCAGCGATCCCCAAAATGCAGCCGTAAATCCTGTCACATCAAACCCTTTAACAATAGAGGACGCGAGCCAAAACATAAGTGCATTAATAATGAATGTGAAGAGTCCAAGCGTCAAAATATTAACCGGTAGAGTTAAAAGGAGAAGAATTGGACGAATGACCGCATTCACGAGACCAATAACGAGAGCGGCAATAAGTGCGCTCCAAAAATTTGCTACCTCTACACCGGGAACGACATAGGCAACGATCATGACGGAAAACGCAGAAAGGAACCAGCGGATGAGAATAAACATGTCAATCACCAGAATATTTCTTTTTAATCTCTTTAACCTTATTTTCAGCAAGTGCAAGGCGCTTTTTGAGAGCATCTGCGATCGTCATAGCTCGCTCAAACTTTTGAAGACCCTGATCCAAATCAATGTTGCCTTCTTCAAACCAAGTTGCGATTGACTCAAGCTCGGCAAAGCCCTTAGCCGCATCAATATTTTTAGATTCTTTTTTTGGAGGCATATCAGTCATCATTCTAATCAATACAAGTAAGGTAGTATGAATTATAATACATTCGACTAAATAGATCGTTTCTCTATCCTATCGACGATGAGTTCGGCCTCACCATCGCAAAGAACAACACAAACATTCTGTCCATTCTGCAATCTGCCGACGGAGGTAACGCCACGTCCCGCATCATCTTTGAGGATAGCATACCCGCGCGCCAGAACGGCATTAGGATCAAGGGACGTGAGAAGACGAAGGTGCGTCTGCAGACGATCGTTAAGTCCCCGGATCCACGACGAAGCCGCTGTTGTGATACGATCGGCCGCGGCTTCGGAATGTACGCGACGTTCCGCAATCCACAGCCCAGGCCAAGTTATCGCGCGATCAATAAGTGCATGTTGCTCTTCCAATTGCGCGAAAAAATCTGCCTCGACCGTATTGATTGCGGTCGCGAGTTCATAGAGGACATCCTTCCGATCTGGCACAAGACGACGCGCACAATCCGTCGGTGTAGACCCACGGACATCCGCTGCTTCTTCGGCGAGCGTGATATCACGTTCGTGACCGATTGCAACAAGCGTCGGAATACGAGATCCGCGTACTGCGCGCGCGACGCTCTCGTCATTAAAGGCCATAAGATCTTCCAGCGAACCGCCGCCGCGCGTCATGACAAGAACATCGTATTCTCCATCCTGTGCCTGTGAAATTGCATCCACAATCTCCGCTGGCGCTCGCTCACCCTGTACGAGTACATGATAGAGATCAATCTCCAATCCACCCCAACGTTCACTGAGAATACGAATAACATCACCATAGGCCGCACTTTCACGTGACGCGACGAGTGCAATTCGTGTCGGAAAGCGCGGAAGCGGCCGTTTGCGATCCGAATCAAAAATCCCTTCCTTTTCAAGACGCACATGGAGCGCAGCCAATGCCTTCTTAATTGCTCCCTCCCCCGCTGGCTCAATCCGTTCCGCGGAGATAGAAAATTTTCCATATTTAGGATAAATCCGCGGCATGCCAAAGATACGAACACGCATACCATCTTCCACGAGCACATGTAAATTCCATATGGGCAAAAAAATATTAAGCAAACCTTTCTCATCCTTTAAGTCAAACGAAACCCATTGCCCCTGCGATACGCGGTACCCCGAAACCTCACCCTCAATCGAGAATGACTCACCAGACAATGTCTCTCGGAGGACGCCATTTACGATCTCGATAAATTCAGAGACTTGAAGAGTTTTCATAATCTAAGCATATTATTCATCATTCTGATGTTCGGCATTGCGATATCTCATCATATTTTTTTTAAAAAACGAAATAAATTATTCAACTGTTACTGATTTGGCGAGATTCCTTGGTTTGTCCACATCGAATCCTCGTTTAGTCCCAACATAATAAGCAAAAAGCTGAAGCGGAACAATAGTTAAAAGCGGTTCCAATGATTCAATCGTTTTTGGTACGAAAAAAATATCATTTGCCAACGATACGATTTCTTTATCACCTTCCGTCGCGATCGCAAAAATCGGTCCTTTTCGTGCTTTGATCTCTTCAAGATTTGAAAACATCTTTTCTGAAACACTATTCTGGGGAACAATCGCCATCGTCGGAAATTTCTCACTAATCATAGCAATTGGTCCATGCTTCATTTCACCAGCACCGTAACCCTCGGCATGAATATATGATATTTCTTTTAATTTAAGAGCGCCTTCAAACGCTACCGGATAATTATATCTTCGCCCAAGAAATAAAAAATTTTCGCAGTCTTTATACTTTTCTGATAGCATCTCTATCTCCGACGCTTTATCCAAAATAGCTTTTATTTTTTCTGGAATCTTTTCTAGCTCTTGTAACAATGCATGATGTAATTGATGGCCATTAGATTCTGACATATAAACAGCCATTAACACTAACATCGTCAATTGAGATATAAAAGCTTTCGTTGAGGCGACACCAATTTCTGGCCCAGCGTGATTATAAACCCCCGCATCCGTTTCTCTTGCAATTGTTGAGCCAACAGTGTTCACAATACCAAGTGTTAGCAAGCCGTGTTTTTTTGTTTTCCGAATCGCAGCCAACGTATCGGCAGTTTCTCCGGATTGCGAAATAGCTATTACTACAGTTCCTTCCTCAAATGGTTCCTCTCGATAACGAAATTCCGAAGCAAAATGAACCTCTGTCGGTAATTTCGCTATTTCTTCAAAAAGATACTCACCAACCAATCCAGCATGGTAAGAGGTACCACAAGCTAGGATTATCAATCTTTTTGCTTCCTTTAGCTTCTCATTAACTTGTTCTAATCCACCTAACTTAACTAGATTTTTTCCGCTTTTAAGCCGCCCCTGTAATGCCGAAAAAACAATTTTTGGTCCTTCAAAAATCTCTTTAAGCATGAAGTGCGGATAATTTCCTTTCTGTGCCTGCTCTAAATTCCACTCCAATCGCACAATCTCTGGTGGAGTTTTCTTTTGTTCTAAATTAATTATATCGATTTTACTCCTAGTTATCTCAGCAATTTCTCCATCTTTAATATAAATAACATTTTTACTTTTCCCGACTAAAGCCGACGGGTCTGAAGCTAAAAAATTTTCATCTGCACCCACTCCAATTACCAATGGACTAGAAAAACTAACAGCATAAAGTGTATCGGGATTTTTTACATCAATAATCGCAAAGGCATATGCACCTCTTATCATTTTGAGCGCATCAAATAGAGCGACATTAAAATCTCCATTACTTCTCAAAAAATCCTCAATAAGATGCGGAACAACTTCAGTATCTGTATCCGAATGAAAAATATGACCTCGATGTTGGAGGTATTCTTTTAACTCTTTGTAGTTTTCAATTATCCCATTATGAACAACAAAAATCCGCCCCATACAATCATTATGTGGGTGTGCATTTGTTTCGTTCGGCATCCCGTGTGTAGCCCAACGGGTATGTCCAATACCGAGATGACCGATTAAATCGGTATCATTTTTAAGCGCATTTTCTAATACCTTAACTTGACCAGCTTTCCTTTTTACTTGAACTTTATCATGAGAAAAAATAGCAATACCCGCAGAGTCGTACCCACGGTATTCAAGAGCTTTAAGCCCATTGATCAAAAATGGCAAAGATTTTTCTTTACCGATATATCCAACAATTCCACACATAAAAAAAGATTAGCAATTTTTTAGCTTAAATTCAATATACTATTCCAGCAACGCAATACTTCAACACCCCACAGTTTCGCGCGAACTTTTATGGGATACGCATTCCGATTGGATCAAACGCCAGTTATGAAATGCCGCCTCTGTACTCGGTACTCGCGCCAAATAAGCCATACGACTGCTAGATCAAATATTGTAAGACCAAGCATAATAAACGAGTAAGTATAGCTATATTGATATACTTGATACAATATAAAAGAACCAAGAACAATAAGCGCCGTCGGATATACCCAAAGCTTATTTTTCAAAAGCCCAATAACCAAAAATACTTTTATAAAACCGTGTGCAAAGAGATACAACGCCACAAATGTACTGCCACTAATCGCGTAATGCTCAGCCGTATGAAGCAAAAACGTCGCAATAATATCATGTGGATCTTCAATGAGCTCATGCCGAGTAAGAAGTGTCATAACCCATGTAACAGTTATAGGCGGCGCCAAAATCGCAAATGTCCCGCCAATAAGTTCAAGGATAGCGTCCACACCCTTGAGAAACACAGCTATTCTAAAAAAGAAATTAATTTCTTTTTCTTTACGAATTGACATATATACTAAATATACCAAACCTAGCCCATTCTAGGGCAATAAAAATCTAAGAGAACAAGAGGCTTTTTATCAACAACTCCGCTTAGAGGGTGACATAGCTTTGATAAAACAGATACATTCCGGATGTATAGCCGCTGTCCGCAAAGGTTACATCGCCGCCCACCCTGAGCATACAAATAGCAAGAGCCCCACGGACATTTTATGACGGAATGACAATGCGCCACAAGTTTAATATCCACCAGAATAAAATTGCCCAACCAATATTGGCGAGGAAGAGATCGACGGGAAACCATGCGTCCTCACGTACGCCAAAGAGGCCATGACCATCAAGCGGAAGAATCACGCCGCCGACAAATAAAGTCAAAATCACGCTCCAGCCTAAGATTAAAAATAGCCCATATCCAGAAAAAATCCCAACAACAACCAGCCACCCATAGATCCCGCCAAACCACGCGGAGACGAGAAGATGCGTAAGAATACCTAAGAGATGCATCTCCCGATGCGTCACTTTACGTCCAAAAATATGCGGATTATCGAGATCCTTAACAAAATTCCCCGCTCCAAAAAGTGGCGCGACATGCGAAAGAAAGAGCACAATCGCTCCCGCAAGGACACCGGCAACAGTAGCAGTAAAAATCATAGATTAATGAGACTGATTCATATTAAAGATAATGGGAATTCTCACCGTATGCAATGGAGTTCCATCTTTCGACGATGGCTCAAATACTTCCAGTGTCCCACTCGTCGAACGCGGTGCCTGTGTAAATGTTCCTGCATCCGCAGAAAATGACCCAGAAACCCCAGCATCCGTACTAGAAACATAAACAAAACCTTGCGAAATCGCAAGACCAGTCGTGTCTATCACATGCCAATCAATCCGATGTTCGGATACGGTTGAAGTACCATAAAACTCAAGCATCGTATTGTAGACGGGCACGCCGTCTTTAATAGCATCACCTCTGACAACGACAGACATCATACCGTCTTTGCTTTTATACTCTCTCGGAGCCGCAATAAGCGATGTGCTTGTTACAACAGTCAACGTCGATGTTGGCGCATAGATTACGACCAATGCAGGAGCACGCGGAGTTGATGTCGCTTTTTGCACTGGAGGTGGTACAAATGGATGATATATTCGTTCTTGCGTTGTACGGATAAAAAATGCAAGCGTTCCTGCGCCAATAACCAACAAAAGCATCATGAGGAACACTTTAGTATTACCCTTCATAGAGTTATGATGCATGAGGAATTATAATAATCATTACTGGTTTTCCATGAAAAAAATCACCGCCATTCCAATCATGCACGGCATGTATGAAGGCAGTCAGGGTATAAATGACATCCGCGCCATTACGCGCTCCAGGATCATTTATCATAAGCATATTCTTCACATACCCCTTTACGACGAGCATACGATAAATCGGACTTCCATTACGAAGATTTAAATTTGGCAAAAGCTTTCCATCTATAGGAACAATCACAGGGAATCCGTTGGCAAGAGCACGCTTAAGCTGAACCACATCAGTCAGCGGAGCAACTACGACCTCATGATATTTGAAGTATCCCTTAATAAACCGTGCAGTCTCATCCGCACCCGCATCTTTCGAATACCCTGATGAACTATCCTCATATCCCACAATGGCATCAATCGCGCGCGTCGCTTGATCTGACGGAATCGTCCCAGAAATACCGCGGTAATAAGCATCAACCATAATTGCCGCGGTCTCCTCGCCAGCATCCTGATATGGCTCACCCCAGTCGCCCGTAGGTGCCTGACTCGTAAACGGAACTGCAAGATTCACACCTGCTGGGAGTGGTCCATTGTTCGCGAATGGGTCCACCTTTTTAGGTACGGTTATCGGCGAAGAGAGCAGGATATAATGCGTTGACGTAGCCACACCGCCCTCGACTGGAGAATTTGTATCGCCCGCCACCTGTACGGACGCACGCGTCGATGAAGCAAAAGGTTTCGCGGCTGGGAACTGCGGACTGTTCCACAAAACCCACGCATTATGGATAGCAACGCGATCCATATACCCCACCAAAAATCCCACAACGAGAACAATAATAGCCACAAATAAAAACCGCTTCTTCATGTCATGAATCGTACACGAAAAAGCGGCTTTTTTCTACTGGTGATCTTCAACGGTCACTAATGTCATTGTGTCACCGACCTGAATCTTATGTACCACATCCATGCCTGAAACCACCCGTCCAAAAATCGAATAACTCGGTGGGAGAGGTGTATCCTTCAACATAATGAAGAATTGTGAGCCATTCGTGTTTGGACCGGCATTAGCCATAGCCACAATCCCTTCATTGTACGGCAGATGAACGGGATCATTCTTGAACTCATAGCCAGGTCCTCCAGTCCCATCGCCCTTCGGATCGCCACCCTGAATCACAAAATCTGGAACGACACGATGGAATGTTAATCCGTCATAAAATTTCTTCTTCGCAAGATACACAAAATTTGACACAGCGTTTGGCCCCTCTTTAGGAAGTAGCTGAAAAACAATGTCTCCTTTGTTTGTTTTGATATGAACGTACTTCCCTTCCGTCTCGGACGCAGGAAGGATACCAGGAAATGCGAGATGTGTTGTGTTAGTCATGGTTGTTGATGATGAATTTGAAGTGGATGAAGTTGACGCCGCCTGATTAGACTCCTGTGTCGTTTTTGCTGGCGATGGAGCTGGAGCGGATGCTGTTGATGATTGTACTGCGCTCGTTGCGGGCGTAGCAGTGGATGCAGCCGGCGTTTGAATTGTAGGCGCACACCCAGCGCCGAATAACGCGAGAGCCACAATGACAGGAAAAATTATTTTTTTCATAGAAATCTATTCTAACAAAATAAACGAATGACGGAAAGTCTTCTCCCCAATCTAGCTTTTACTCTCTGTTTCCCACGGAAATCCTGGTTCGCCTACGAATCCCCACCGTGTGGCATCAATACCTAAACCGGGACGCCACCATTCGTTCATAATGCGATCAAGAGAAAGATCAGCTGCTGGGATTTCAGCCGTCAAATTTCGGCCACGATCGTCTCGAGCGCGGATTCGTGCGGGAAATCGTTCACCAGGTTCATAAACACATTGTACAAATGCTGCAGATGCGCCGCGAATCACAAGCGATCGTGCCGCCGCGCGCGCGAGCCATGAACCCCCTTTAGCTGGATGGAATGGTTCAACACCAACACAACTCGGAATTCCCGGCATATTATCCCCATACATCGCTGTATGCGCGCCAGACGCGCCCATCACACGCGCAATTCCGCGCGCTTCATTGACGCCGAGCGGATTCGTTATGACTGTAATCTCAGGTGAAACTGCCTGCACCATGTGCATAACGGCATCACGGACAGCATCCAGATCCTTCGTTCCAGTCTCAATTGCAATCGTCGCACGCGACGGCATACGTTTATCCGCCACAATAACCACTGCTCCATCCGGTCCGAGCCAATACCATCCTTCATCGCTGATCCGAAGCTCTTCCAGCCGCTTCGCAATACGGATCGCCAGACTTACCGATACGGGCAAAAAATCATCAGACTCGTTTGTCGCATACCCGATAACACTGACTGGAAGGGCCACACCTTGATTAAGCCACGCCGATTGTTCCGGCGTGACGGGTTCAAGCGAAACAAACGGCTCAATATCCTCCATTACGCCCAGCGTTCCAAGGGTACGCAAAATGAGCGCAGATACATCAAAATCAGCAAAACTTTTCACATCACCAGATATAAAGAGTGCACCGCGTCCGCCAGCGACACTCAGACGAACGCGCGCCGTTGAATCACGTCGGAGATATTCATCCACAATTGTCTCAGCCACAATGTCACAAACGGCATCGGGATGACCTGGAAGGCGAACATACGCAGATCTCATAAGAAATAAAACCTACCAGATTTGATGCACCTATTCAAGCGCCGTATCCAAGTAGGATTCGAATAAAAGAATCGTTTCTTTTATAGCTCATCAATACTGCGAAGGAATGACGTTGGAGGTTTTTTACTCAATGTGCCCGATGACTTCCACACTGTCTTTGTTGAAGAGCGCTCACCATCCCTTCCGATCCGAATCGTTGGTTCTTCGTACCCTCCTTCCCAACTCCATTCTTGATCCTGAGAATTTCTGACTTTGGACCTTTGATGTTGAAATGAATTCTGATCTCGCATCTCGCGGATTTCCATTCGTTCCATAAATCTCGACGAAACTTCTTCAACAAATAACGATGGTTGGTTCAATGTGAGTGCGTCATAACCACTCGTAAGCGGATATACGAGAAAAAGTTTGCGCCGCGCGCGCGTGATCGCAACGTAGAAAAGTCGACGTTCCTCTTCAATTCCACCTTCCTCGACCAAAGCTCGCTTATTAGGAAAAGCCGTATCCGCAAGATGAATGAGAAAGACCGTATCCCACTCAAGACCTTTTGCCTGATGAATGGTCGAAAGTACAATACGCTCCTCCTCACCTCCCCCGCTTTTATCACGTCCAGCGAGCACATCATCATACAGTGCAATATCCGAAAGAAATGCAGCCGCATCTGGGTACCCTTCCGCGAAGAGAACAAGCTGCTCCAGATCCTCAAGCCGATCTTTCCAATCGGGATACTCACGTTCGAGATATCCTCGGTATGACGAATCAAGAATTGCACGGAGCATGTTTCCTGGTGCGGGCGCACGCTGCACGACTACCGATGCGATTTCAATAAAATCTAGCCAGCCTTTTTCCGCACGTGACGGGAGAAGCGAATGCGTATCAAGATCGATAACCGTCTTGAGATCCGAGAATCCGCGGACACGTGAAATCACGACGGACGCAGTCACCGCACCGATGCCAGTTTGCATATTAAGCGTACGAAGCCATGCAGCCTCATCTTTCGGATTTTGAAAAATCCGCAGATATGCAATCGCGTCTTTAATGTGCGCTCGTTCAAAAAATTTCATCCCGCCGCGATATTCGTACGGCACATCGCGCGAAAGCAATTCAAATTCTAGCGCCTGCGAATGTGCAGATGAACGAAAGAGCACAGCCATATTTCCAAGTGCCACACCTTCGGCACGCATCGCAAGGATCTGCTCAGCAACAAACCGAGCCTCCTGTCGCGCAGATGCCGTGGCGACAAGAACTGGCTTTTCCCCTTTCGCTTTAACCGGTACCAGTTCCTTCTCAAACTGATCAACGTTATGTGCAAGCGAATTGTTTGCAAGATCGAGAATCTCCGGAACAGACCGATAGTTCGTAAGGAGTTTGTATATCTTCACGTCCGCCCATTGATTCGGAAAATTCAAAATATTCTTCACGTCCGCGCCGCGGAACGCATAAATTGATTGTGCGTCATCTCCGACAACGAGAACATTAGCGCTAAGAGATCCCAAGCTCCGGACGATCCGCGCCTGCAAAGCATTCGTATCCTGATACTCATCAACAAGTACATAACGAAATTGCGATGCAATCCGCGGCCCAATTTCTGGAAGATCTAAAAGACGAACCCAATTCATAAGAAGATCATCAAAATCCATAGCATTCGCCGCCATCTTCCGATCGCGATACATACACCCAATCTCCTCAATCTCGCTGTTAAACGGCACAAAATTTGGATGTTTGAGCTCAAGTGCATCCGTAACCGGCATTAGCATATTCCGCGCATACGAGAGAATATTCAAAACGACATTTGCCGTTGGAAAACGGCGCGCTTTAGGATCAATCCGAAGTTCCTTCATCACGGCTTTGATGAGACTTTGCGCATCACCTTGGTCCAAAATCGAAAACGTATGTATGTATCCCAACGCTGGCGCATACTTCCGTAAAAAGCGGTTCGCAATTGAATGAAATGTCCCGCCCCAGATACCGCGTGCGTCTCCGCCAACAAGAAGACCAACACGGTCAAGCATCTCACGCGCCGCTTTGTTGGTGAACGTAAGAAGGAGAATCTGATTCGGATCCACACCCTGATCGACAAGATACGCAACGCGATATGTGACGGTCCGTGTCTTCCCAGACCCCGCACCCGCGAGAACAAGACACGGTCCGTCGGCATGCAACACGACGTCTAGTTGCTCCTGATTCAATTCCTTCTGATAATCAATAATTCGGTGGCCATGATTACTGGACCCATGTAAAACAAAAACAGACATGGCGCTATCGTAGCGGATACGACCATTGATCGCCAGTTATAAAAAAGCGGATAAAATAAAAGCCGCCTCAATGAGACGGCTCCACGTGATAAAAAGAACAATACGAGCGATGTTAGTCAACTGAAAGACCAAGTACTCGCAGAACGATCTCTGGTACTTCGCACTTAATCGTGCAGGTATCATCGCAACCTTCACGAATCAATGCACCCTGAAAGTGTACATTACTCGACGACGCGATGATCGTGCCTGTGAACCCGCTTGCGCGAATCTCTCGGACAAGATCAATTGTCGTCGCTCCTTCATGTGCCGGTACATGACCATCCATGACTATGAGCTTAATCTTGGGATACGCACGAAACATCTCACGACCTTGTTTAACGGTATAGGCCGAGAGGACCCGTACACGTCCTTTGAGCATGAGTTGATAACACTCCTGCAACCTATATTCGTCTTCGACAGAAAGGATAATCGGGAGATCATCCAGATGATCTGACATACAAACTCCTTTTAGAGAAACTTAGCGGCGGAGATGAGGCGTTTTTTGGCGAGAGTCCAATCATCTACTGTCATCGCATATTCAGCTCCGCGAATGAGACATTCAACTTTTGCCTTAACAGGCACGTCAAGTGTGGCGTCGGAACACCGATCAAGACGATGGAGAAACGATGCGAGTAACCGTTCAACGGCCGCAAACTCTACAGGCGCCATATCACGCGTGATCTGAATCGTCTTTTCACGCTTATTACATGGAATACTTCGACGACGTTTAGTCTCTTCCCGTCTGAGACGGGCAAGAAGAAATGACAATCGCGAGATAACTTCAATCTGAAGCACATCCAGCACGAACACCCAGCGAATACCACGACGAAGCTTCGCACACTGTATGCGCAAAATGCGCAGATCACCGACCTTGCATGTCTCAATCGCGGCATTGAGATCCTTGACCGTATGCGCAGCGTTCTTACAGAACGGACGCGTTCTAATCTCTGTGAAAGCCTCACGATATTCACAAAGCCGACGACGGATCTTTCGAAGGAATGCCTTCTTTGTACGGGATTCCGACATCGATACACGAATTATCCATTGCTGGAGTATCCCACGTGAACGCGATTTTGTATCAACGCGCACATCGTCCCATAGCTCACGATATAGATTCATGTGCGATTGAATGAACACATAAACCTGAATAGTCCGCCGATCCATACACGTTGAAAGCCGCGGAATATCCGTAAGTCGCTTGAGAAGATGCCCAATGCCCGCGCCCGAAACCATAGCTGCTGCGGGAGGGTTATTCCGCCCAATACTATCCGTTGTGATCATTCCACGCATGAACTGACTTCGCGCCACTGTCTTGTGTCTGGCACGCTTGATCTCATACCGTGAAACGAGTAAGGACTGCATCTCCAGCAACTCACGCTTTTCATCGGGTTCGTACATACCAGAAACGAGCATAAAACGGACGAATGCACGAGCGGTTTCGATGTCCTCACGAACTTCTCGCATCTCTCCCGCCCCATCTGAATCATGAACGGCATACTGACACACGGCATGACGCCCAGAACGAAGTAGGTCGTACAAGTCATCATATCGTGCATGCGTCGATGCTCCTGCAGTTTCTTTTGCACGGGTATGATTAGCACGCCACAACGTTCCAGCTGGAATAAAGATGTTCCCGGCCTTTCCGTTTGCAACTCTTAACGTCGCAGGGCGCTGTTGGATTAAATCGTTGGACGGAATGACCTGGACAGATATCCAAAGACGTCCGCCACGGTTCTGTATGATCTTGATGACTTGAAAATACGTTTGCACATTACCTCCTCTTATTAGAAAGTCCGTCTTCCAGTATCTGAGTGTCAGAAAGGTATCGAAAAATTCGATATAAAGCAAGTTAGATATCGTCCTTCTCTAATTAATTTTTAAATGCTTTTTGGCGATTCGCCTGATGCTCTGCAAAAGTCGTCGCAAAATAAGTCTTTCCATTTGTATCTGTCAAAAAATATCGATACTCGGTTCGTGTCGGATGAAGCGCAGCCATAAGAGCATCATCACCTGGATTCGAAATCGGACCTGGTGGAAGTCCCGTATGTTTATAGGTGTTGTACAATGAATCTCTGGCAAGATCGTGTGCCGTTGGACGCGTCCGTTTCGCATGCGTGACATAATTCACGGTTGCATCGCTCTGGAGTGGCATCCCGTCCTTGAGACGATTGAGAAAAATACCCGCCACAATCTTACGGTCATTACTGTTCGAAACTTCTTTCTCCACAATTGATGCAAGGATAACAATATCCCGCAATGTCCTTCCCTGTCTTGCTGCAACCTCAGCGATCCCAGGAGCACGCTTTGCGAATTCATTAAGCTGTTTTTTGATAAGTGATTGTGGAAGTTGATCGCCGTATACGCGATAGGTGTCTGGAAAGAGATATCCTTCAAAAGAGGCACCAACAGGAAGATTGCCGAGGAATGAATATGTATCTCGCAACTCCTTAGGAATCGTCTCCGGAATCGACGCATCGTACGGTGCTAATGCCTCATCAATTCTCGCAACAGTCCAGCCTTCGGGAATCGTAATCTGAAGTTCATTCTCTGGCGGACCTAAAATAAACAGACGCATGATCATCTTATAGCTCGTGTGCACCGGAATCTTATACACGCCAGTCCTCAAAAAATTCGCACGGTGATCAAATAGCTTGACATAATATCGAAATCCAGTAGCGGAATCGATAATTCCAAGCTTCGCGAGTTCATCCGCGGCTTGTGATGCACTCCATCCATCTTTGAGTGTAACCGTAATCAAATGCGACGCATCGCCCGTATTAAGCCATGCACGCGGAATAAACCATGCCAGAAAAAATCCGACAGCAATAAATGCGATACCTAGCAAGAGAAGTATTTTTTTCATGTATGACGATGCCAACGTGCCGATCGATTAATATCAGCGCACATAAGCTCATGATGAATCTTTCGCACAACGGCAAACGAGAGAAGACCGACAAAAAATCCACCGAGGATATCCGTCGGGAAATGCACACCGACAGCCATACGTCCGTACGCAACAAATCCAGCGATGACAAGCGAGAGTATGCCAAGCGTTCGGTTAGCATAGAATAAGGCAAAGGCAATAGCAAAGGCCGTAGCCGTATGGCCAGACGGAAACGATGTATTGAATGGTGGCGGGATAAGAAGCACAACACTGTGTGTAGCAAGATATGGACGTATACGTTGGATGAAAAACGCAATCAATACCGTAAATGTAAGAGCTAAGAGTGCGCTCCATGCAGCCTCAATCACTGCGTGCCGTTCATGCACACGCCGTGAACCGAACATCACAATAGCCAACACAATGTTCACAAGAATGAACCAGCGTGCAAAAAAGACTGCCAGCGCAATCATCCACGGCGTCGAGAGAACGACATTCTGAATGCCGATAAGAATCTGAATCTCAAATGGCATACAAATGGAATCAACGATTATTCATTGGGAATGAGGATGGCCTCAAAGTCTTCTTCGGATATGCACACCATTTTACTATCGGACACATCCAGCATTTCGGTTTTGTGCCGATACAAATATCACGCCCAAACTGCACCATTGTATGATTAATCTCAATCCAAAGTGACACTGGAATAAGATGCTTTAAATCAGCTTCCACCTTTTCCGGAGTCTTACGTTTCGTCCATCCAAGACGATGCGTAATACGAAACACGTGTGTATCTACCGCAATCGCGGGAATATGATACGCATACGCGAGAACACAGCTCGCGGTTTTTCTCCCCACGCCAGGTAGTGTAATAAGCTCCTCCATAGTTTTTGGAACTTTTCCATGATACTCAGCGATAATTTTCTGCGCGAGACCTTTTATCGCTTTCGCTTTAGAACGATAGAGGCCAATCGTAGTAAGACTCTTTTTAATTTCACCAACAGACGCACTTGCTAATGATTTCCATGTTGGAAACTTTTTCCTGAATGTAGGAAAAATCTTCAAAACCTGCTTATCCGTCGTGCGCGCGGAGAGGAGCGTTCCTAAAATTGTGTCCTCAGGCGTCCTCATATCCATATCTGATTTCTTTGTATAACGCCGCCGAAGCGTCCGAATGGTCTGTGCCGCGATTTGTGAAGACGACATATAGTCAAATCAGCGGTTTTCCCGTCATCTCCGACGGTTGTGGAATCTCCATAAGTTTCAAAATTGTCGGTGCAACGTCCGCAAGCATACCAACAGGCGTCGTCATCGAAAGATCAGCGCCTATCACATCTCCAATCGGCGCACGCATCCCCTCAAACTGCTTCCCGATGATAAGAAGCGGAACAGGATTAGTGGAGTGCTCCGTATCCATCTCGCCAGTTACAAGATTCTTCACTTCCTCAGCGTTTCCATGATCGGCGGTGATAATGCAGACACCACCCGTCGCAAGCGATGCATTTACAATCATACCCATCGCCTTATCCACGGTCTCACACGCCGTAATCGTCGCCTTCTCATCGCCTGTATGACCAACCATATCTGCATTCGCAAAATTAAGAAGAATGAGATCGTATGTTCCTTTACCAATTTCTTGCACAACACGAGCAGCGATCTGCATAGCAGACATTTCCGGTGCCTTATCGTACGTCGAAACACGAGGACTTGGAATGATTACGCGATCTTCGCCAGGAAATTCTTGTTCAATCATGCCGTTCATAAAAAATGTGACATGCGCATATTTTTCTGTCTCTGCAATGTGAAGCTGTTTATATCCCGCGTCCGACACGACTTTGGCAAGACAATTCTCAATGGTCTGCGGCGGATATGCAATCGTAACAGGAAGATCCTTCTCATATTCGGTCATCGTCACAAAAAATAAATCTGTAATCTGTGACCGAGGAAATTTTTCAAAACTCGGAAGAACAAACGCTTTCGTGATCTCGCGAGCACGATCCGAACGAAAATTAAAAAAGATGACCGCATCGCCTGACGCAATGGTTGCGACGGGTTTACCTTTGTTCTCAATCACAGTCGGGACGATATGTTCGTCATAGATTTTCTGATCATAAGAACGTTGAATCGCCTGCATCGCCGATGGCGCTAAAACATCGGCTTTTCCAAGCGTCATTGCGTTATAAGCTTTTTGAACGCGATCCCACCGGTTGTCGCGATCCATCGCATAATAACGTCCAGCAATCGTCGCGATCTTCCCCACCTTAAGCTCACGAATTTTATCTTCAAGCTCTTTGATAAATCCAATAGCGCTATTAAAAATGGTGTCGCGACCATCTAAAAACGCATGAATAAAAACGCGGTTAAACTTCTGCTGTTTACAAAAATCCATAAGCGCATAGCAATGCGCGGAACTTGAATGAACACCACCAGGGCTCATAAGTCCCATGAAATGAATCTTGCCTTGCGTCTTCTGACAATGAGCGATTGCATCAAGAAATACCTTATTCTTAAAAAATGCCCCATTCTCAATAGCAAGATCAATACGTGGCAAACTTTGAAAAAAAATACGCCCAGCGCCAATAGTGAGATGACCGACCTCCGAATTTCCCATCACGCCCCACGATAATCCTACGGAAGACGCGGATGCAAGCACCGTCATGGCTGGATAGCTTTCCACATATTTCTTGTAGTTCGGCATTTTTGCCTCGGAGACTGGATTTCCTTTTCCAGGCGGCGCCACGCCGAATCCGTCAAGAACCATAAGAACAATCGGTTTAGGTCGCGCCATATTAATGAAGGAGATTTCGTCCCGTCATCTCACGAGGCTTTTGGACACCTAACAACGCAAGAGCGGTAGGCGCGACATCCGCCAATGTCCCCCGAAACACACGATGATGTTTTGTCGAACGGCCAGCCACAAGAAATGGAACCGGATCTGGATTGTGCTCTGTATCTGGACCACCATGTGGCGATACCATCCGCTCGACATTCCCATGGTCGGCTGTAACGAGGAGCGTGCCATTAAGCGACTGAATTTTTTTCCATATCCGTCCCAGTACACGATCAAGCTCTTCACATGCCTTAATCCCAGCACGAAAGTTACCAGAATGACCAACCATATCCGCATTGGCATAATTCATAGCGACAAAATCAAATTTCCCGCCATCCAGTGCAGAGATGACGCGACGCGTAAGTTCCTGTGCACTCATTTTTGGCGTTGTGTCATAGTGGGAGACACGCGGACTCTGAACTCGAATCCTATGTTCACCGAATCGAGGACGGTCATATCCGCCATTCATAAAATACGTAACCATCGCAAATTTTTCGGATTCGGCCGCATAAAGCTGACGATCAGAACGCAAAGCTTCGACAATCGTGCCTGGGACTTCCCGATGCGGAAAGGCGGCGATAACACTACCAATATTTTTTCCAAATTCGGTAAGCGAAACAAACACGACATCTTTACGTACAACCTTACGTCGAAACGCAGGCGACTCTGCTGTCTCAAACTTCCGTTCCACAAACGGTTTGGTGAGCTGCCGCGCACGATCAGATCGTAAATTCCAAAATACGATAGCATCGTGATTTACGATAGGTGCAATACATGTAGATTTCTGACAAATCACGGTCGGAGTGATAAATTCATCACTTTCTCCGCGAGTATACGCCTCAGTAATCGCCTGTGTTGGCGATTCAGCGGCAACACCTTCACCCGCCACAAGCATATTATAAGCAAGCTCGGTTCGTTCCCAAAACTTATTCCGATCCATGGCGTAGAATCTCCCCGCAATAGACGCGATCACCGCATTGGGCGGCAACTCCTTTTCAAGTTCTGAAATAAGATGCGCAGCATGAAACGGAGGTGTATCACGCCCATCAGTGAAAAGATGAAGTGCAACGTGAGGTAAACCCAAATTCTGTGCGAATGCGAGAAGCGCTTTAACATGTTTCGGCGAAGCATGACCGCTCCGTGCGGACGTCAGAAGTCCCATAAGATGAAGTGTGCCTTTCGTACGAATACAATGTGCAGCTGCGCGCAAAAGTGCTGGATTATTCTCAAACGAATGGTCCGCAATGGCACGGTCAATTACAACCTGATCAGATTCAACTGGACGGCCAGCACCAATTGTCGCGTGTCCAGCCTCGGAATTTCCAGGTTGGCCCAAAGGCAACCCAACATCCTCCCCATCTGCGCGTAGCACGGAATGAGGATATGCAGCTTGCAGCTTCTTCCAATAAGGCATCTTAGCCATAGCCACAGGGTTCCCAGCCGTTGTTTTCGAAATCCCAAATCCATCCCATACCAAAAGGATAACTGGCCCTTTAGAACGTCGAACGAGCGAACGAATCTTTGTCATAGGTCCACTCAGGATACCGTTCGGGAGCTCTTGTCACAAGATAGAGCCCCGTACAGATAAACCTTGACAAAACAACCATTTTTTAGTATATTGAACCCTTCTCGCTCTACCTTTCAGGTGCGGCGAGGAAAACAAATCTTGCAAAGGAGAGAAAAATGAAGAAAAAAAAGTCGTCTGAAAAGACGACAATGATAGCGGCGCTGCCGTTGCCGTCTGCGGTGGGCCGAAGGCGCGCCGCCGCGACAGCGGCGGTTCCGGTGAGAATGAGGCTGATAACCGAGGACAAGACCGAGGCGGAAACCGAGGCGGAAACCGAGGACAAGACCGAGGCGGAAACCGAGGCGGAAACCGAGGACAAGACCGAGGCGGAAGTGGCGA
>QIKL01000058.1 GCA_003231955.1 Candidatus Uhrbacteria bacterium
CGTAGCATTAGCAAAGGTGCGGAGGCAGGCAGCGGGGCGAGAGCGTATGATTTCGTTTCAAGCCACCACGCGCTCGGCGCGTGAGACATCATCTCCGATTTTGGAAATAGGTTCGGATTTGGTAAAATAAAGGCACCAGAATAGATTTTATTTTTGAGACCAAATCAATCTCGCACATAAAATACAAGGCTTAAAAAAATTTTGACAAAAGGTATAAAAATCTTATCAGATAAAAAAGATCTTTTTGAGCTCACGGAAAAATTTTTTTGTAATGTGCACAGATTGCTTCGCCTGCAAGTCGACCCGTAGCGAGTGAAGATTGAAGATTAAATCCCCCAGTAAAACCGTCGATATCTAGAATCTCCCCGCCAAAATAGAGTCCAGGGCAGATTTTTGATTCCATGGTTTTTGAATCGACTTCTGTTAGTGGGATACCGCCAGCGGTGACGAATTCATCGCCAGCACCGCGTCCGATAGCGGAGAGGGGAATGGCCGTGAGCCAAGTCGCGATACGATGAATATCCTTTTTTCCGTATTCAATTGCATGTTTCTCGGCGTTAAATTTTAGTTCGTGGCAAATAGTTTCTGCGAGCCGTTTTGGCACGATATATCCCAGCACGGTCTGAAGGCGCTTTTTTGGGTTTGTCTTAATAATATCTGTTAATCGTTTTTGGAGATCGTCCGCGTATTCATCGGGAAAAATATTGAGTACTAACTTAAGTGGAATTGAAGCATCGTAGTGTTCAAAGGCAGTGAGAGATGAGAGTTCAAAAACCACTGGGCCACTAATACCTTTGTGTGTAAAAAGGAAGGGACCTGTTGCCGTGAATGTTTTTGATTTTGGAGAACGGATAGTCGCTCTTTTAAATGATATGCCAGATAATTCTTTTGGCCATGTTTCTTTTATCATAAAAGAATTTAAACTTGCCGCAAGTGGCGTGATGGTGTGATCAAGATGTTCTGCAAATGTATATCCGTCACCCGTCGATCCTGTGTGCCGATATGCCTGTCCGCCAGTCGCGAGCATTACGAGATTTGCGTCAAGAGGTTCTTGCGTTTGAAAACTGATATGAAAACCATTCTTTGTTTTTTTGATGTTTTGGACGGAATGGTATAGTTTTATCTGGACATTCGATGCAGATAAGAGTGTTTCAAATGCACGGATGATATCGTTTCCAAGGTCAGAAACGGGAAAGACTCGGAGATCTTTTTCCGTTTTTAGTGGAACGTAGTGCGCTTCAAACCAAGCAATCACCGCTCTTGGTGGAAAACGGTTCATTGCTTTGAGGAGGAATTTTGCTCCACGCGGATATTTTTTAAGGACGGTCTGGACATCTAAGATTCCCGTTGTAATATTGCAGCGTCCACCGCCAGAGATCATTACTTTTTTGCCGAGACTATTATTACGATCAATTAAATAAACCTCTGCTAAAGGGCAGTTCTCACGGATTGTGGCTGCGGCCATGAGTCCAGCTGCGCCTCCGCCGATGATTGCGATTCTCATTATTGGCAGTATGAATGATGGCTAAGAGAGCGTCTAGGTCATCTGATCTATTTTATCGGTCGTTACTCTGGGAGACAAATGGATTTCAAATTGCTGATGCGGCTCTTTGATGCTGAATAGCACATACTCGTTTGCAGCTGAGCAACAAAACACGTATCCTCTCATTATATTATATGTCTATCCTGAACATGACTCATGATGCTATCCGTTCTAAGATCCATGCGGTTTCGCCGTTAAATGACCATCAACATCAGGTCGTTTATGATCTCGTAATGCGGTTGAATCATGGTGATGAATGGTATTTTGATCGGTTCCATCGCGAGATGTATATCCTCCAGCAAAATGGTATCATAACGGAGTTTGATCGAAAGGCAGTTGAGAAGGCGATGTTTCCCGAGCATGCATATTAAGTAATACGATTCATAGTTTCTTATGAATCGGTAAGACAGCCTACGCAATTTTTACGCTTCATTTCAAGTTTTTAGTCGGGATGCGGGTTGAGGAAGTGCCTCTGTTCATGGAGAAAAAGATTCGTTGACAGGTGGTCCATCATCCGCTATCCTCTGCGTACATTTATAGCTGACGCAGGAGCGGGCCAAGCCGATGTAGCTCAGCGGTAGAGCAGCGGTTTTGTAAACCGTTGGTCGCCGGTTCGATCCCGGCCGTCGGCTCCACATCTTAATATAAATTTATGTCACAGGATAATCTCATCAAACTCGAGTGTACACAATGTCGAAGGGTTAACTACCACTCGACAAAGAATAAGAAGACGATCAAGGCGCGTCTGGAGCTTATGAAGTTTTGTAAGACTTGCAAAGGCCGGACGATACATAAGGAGACAAAATAATCGATTCGGGTGGTTTTTGTAAAATATCCCGCCACGCTACGGGATATTTCTGTTACACTAGGCTTATGACATTCCCGTCTCCTCCGCCGCTTAAGCCGAAGCCGAGTTTTCCAGCTCCGACCGCTGCGTTAAAAATCAAGCATCCTAGTTATGCATCTCTGATTGTCGGTATTAGTATCGTGTTCTGGGTTATTGTCTTGCTTATTCCCGTATCTGTAGTTTTATACTTTATATCTCCTTGGTTATCTTCCTTGCCGGGTGCATGGCTCATAAAAGTCGTCGTATTGGGCATCGCATCCTGGATTGGTTTTTCGATCGGGTGGCGTGTCGGAAACGCTATTATCATCGTCGCGTTTCGGCGTAATTGAAATCTATGATGTACCCACGCGTCGTTATGCGATCGCTTGAACTTGCCGCTCGTTGGCATAAAGGTCAAACGCGCAAGCATCCGTCCGAAGAAATTCCATACATTGCGCATCCCGCCGGTGTAGGCATGCTTTTGATGCGCGCAGGTTTTGATGACGAGATTATCGCAGCGGGGATCCTTCACGATGTCGTGGAGGATTGTGGTGTTACTCTTGAAGATTTGGCTTCAGCAATGACTCCTCGCATTGCTGAGCTTGTTTCATGGGTTACAGAGCCGTCGAAGAGTGTTCCTTGGTCCGAACGCAAACGAGTGTATCGAGAACGTCTCGCTATGGCGCCTCATGGAGCCTTGGCTATTGCCACTGCCGATCATCTCCATAACATGGAGAGCTTAATATCTTCGGTGCAGACTAGCGGGGATGTTTGGACATTATTTCATATAGATAAACAGACGAAGATGGTGCACGAACGGCAGGTCTTTAATATTGTTCATAGCGGACTTGGTGCGTCGCCGCTCGTCGATCTTCTCGGCGTTGTTTTGGACAAGATTGAGCAACTTTCCTGATGGTAAAAATCATGCCAAATACATACATTACAGCTACGGATATCTACAAATATTTTCAGTGTCCACATTGGCCGTATTACGATCGATTTGCGACGAAGGAAGAGAAAATATATAGGCGCGAACAGACTTCGGGGGAGAAGACGCGGCAGGAGGATGGTGTAGCGCATGAGGAGAAAATCATCAAAGAAGTTTTGAAGGGTCAGGAAGTCGCAAATGTTGAGGTCGGTATTGATCCGATTAAGGCTTGCGAAGAGACAATGCAATTTATGCGAAAAGGAGTTCATTGGATCTATCAAGGTACGTTGACGTACGGAAATCGAACTGGCCGTCCAGATCTGCTTGAACGACGTGAAGGCAGGAGTGATTTTGGATTATGGTATTATATCCCCGTGGACGTGAAGACATCGGTCCAT
This sequence comes from Candidatus Uhrbacteria bacterium, assembly GCA_003231955.1. Taxonomy (GTDB): domain Bacteria; phylum Patescibacteriota; class Patescibacteriia; order 2-12-FULL-60-25; family 2-12-FULL-60-25; genus SZUA-46. The sequence goes on from QIKL01000058.1 coordinate 3,696, forward strand.
CTACAGAAATATCAAAAAATGCAATTGACGTTTTATGCGGAGCTTCTTAAAGTTCTTCAGGGGAAAATGCCGGAAGAGGCTGTCATTATCAATATCAAAGGTGCCTGTATTTCTTTTGCACCGGCAGATATCTTGTCGGAATTCCATAGACTTATGAAAGATCTGGAGCGGAGCGTTTTTGGAGAGAAACCGCCCCCCGTTCTCCGAAAGAATTGTTATGATGTGGGCGTGTGGGGTCGGATTTGTCAGCGATACGCCGAAGAGACTGAGGATATCGCATTATTGTATAAAGTTGATATTCAAAAGCTGAAGTCACTTCGATCATTGGGTATTCGAAACATCCGCGACGCGGCGATGATAGATCCAGATACATTGGCCGGTCAGGCTAAGGGGCTTACACGCCATGGGCTTGAAGTTATCGTTGCGCAGGCGCAGTCCTTGTTGCACCAGCATGTAATCATTCGTAAGCCTGTGGAGCTTGTATCAAAGGGTTTGGAGATTCATTTTGACATTGAGAGCGATCCGCCAAATGACGTGGATTATTTGTTTGGATTCTTGATCCGAGAAGAGGCAGGCGACCGGTATCAGGCATTTGTTGCGGAGTCATTAAAAGAAGAGGAGAAAATGTGGCGGGGATTCCTTGCGTGGATTGAGACCCTCCCACTCGAATATACGGTTTACCATTTCGCGTCATTTGAACGAGTTCGTTTGGGGGTGATGGAACAACGATATGGCGGGAGCCATTGGCTAGATCTCTTTCGATCGCAGATGGTCGATTTGCGTGAATACGCGTCGTCATATGTGACGTTCCCGCTCTATTTTTACGGACTTAAATATATTGCAAAGTTTCTCGGATTCCACTGGCGCAATACGGAGGTGACAACGGGCGGGGAGTCTGTTGATCAGTTTGAGAGATATCTCGAGACTGGAGATCGGGCGCTTCTCGATGCGATCGTTATGTACAACGAAGATGACGTCCGCGCGACTGCTCTTTTGAAAGATTGGCTTGTAAAGTATGCACATGAGTCAAGGGTCTACGAGAAACCGTTTCCATGGGAAACGGCGAAGAGCCCTTTTATTGATTATCGTTGATTCTACCTGTCGTCGCCGTTTCCGTGGATTTTTCCACGGTGTAGTCGGGATAAAAGCTTATTCAGATTTGTAGAAGCGATATCCTCGAACTCTAAGCCAAGTTCAGTCGATAATTGGGCGATATACCATAAAACGTCACCCAGTTCTTTTTTGATATGGTCAAGTGTTTCCGCATCCACAATGCCATCTTTATCACGAATGACTTTTTTGATTTTTTCTGCGACCTCGCCGGTTTCGCCACACAAGCCGAGCGTCGGATAGATATAATTTTTCCCAGGATTCGGATACTGTGCCGTCACACGGGATTTTTGTTGGTATTCTTCAAACGTCATAGGTTTGGACAGTGTGACGCGTCCGTCCATGTAATTCAAGTACGGGTTTCACGATACGCGGTAGCAATCAAAAATCTTATTATATGCAATAAAATAAAAAATTCTTTCAAATTGTTTATTTTTTGTCAAACTAACAACTATGAATTATGGATTTCGTAATAAACAAGTTTGACGCGTCTTTTTTATCCATGGAGATTCTTTTCCTGAACGGTGCCTTTTAAGTCTATTTTTAAAATCTCCCATTGAACTATAATTCTTCGACTCCCTTTGATTGCTCAGGCATTCGACTCCTTTTTTGGTCCGTGTTGGCGTGGTTGAATGTGTCGATTGGTCGGGCTAGCGAGACTCGAACTCGCGACCTCTTCGTCCCGAACGAAGCGCGCTACCAACTGCGCCATAGCCCGTCACGTTTCTTTTTGTGGCAGGAGCATATCAGCTTTTATGTTTTTTGAAAAGTGGCAGGGTAATCTACTCAATGAGGCATGATGGGGGCGTATTGCCTTATTTTTATTCATTCTTATGACCAAAAAACTATAAAAAGCCCGATGATACTACTCTATGATCCCGTTGACGACCAAGGTATCTCGACGTAGGATGGATGGCACACACCCCGATACATGAATCCTTCTCCCAGACATATCGCCATCATCATGGACGGCAATCGCCGCTGGGCAAAAGACCGCGGACGTCCGACACTTGAAGGCCATCGCGCCGGATATGAACGTCTCAAAGAGGTGGGGGATTGGTGCCTAGATCGTGGTATTTCTATTCTTACTGTTTTTGCATTCTCAGTCGAAAATTGGAAGCGGACGCAGGATGAAGTTGGCTATCTCATGGACTTGATTGAGTATGGCGTCACTGCAGATCTCGATTATTATACGGATCGCGGTGTATGTCTCAAGATTATCGGTCGCCGCGACGGTCTGCGGCAATCCGTCCTCCGTGCAATCGAAAAAGCCGAGGCGGATACGGCAAAAAATACGCGGGCGACATTTTGTATTTGCCTTAACTATGGAGGGCGTACGGAAATTGTAGATGCGTGTCGGAAGATTGTAGCGGATGGGTTTTCAGGTGATAAAATTACCGAAGAGGCATTATCCGCGCGAATGTACTGGCCGGAAATGCCTCCGCCAGATCTTGTGATTCGTACATCTGGCGAAGAGCGGCTTTCTGGATTTCTTACGTGGGAATCTGTGTATAGCGAGATTTATTGGTGTACCAAACATTGGCCAGATTTTGATGAGACAGAATTAGACAAAGCACTGGAAGAATATGCAACGCGCCAACGTAGATACGGAAAATAATTAACACCTCAAGATTTGGGGTGTTAACGTTTGAGTGAGAGTTCATGAGTAGGTTTAATCCAGTGGGCATATTTTCGGACATGCTGCTGGTGCTTCTTGCATCTGGAATGAGCTTGTTCTATCTTTGTTCTATCTATGAAAACGCTGTTTGACGCCGCTGATAAGGAAGAAGGACAAAGAAAGTTTGCTCCATTAGCTGATCGGATGCGGCCAGTATCGTTTGATGAAGTCCTTGGACAGGTTGAGCTTGTGGCGCCGCATTCTGCATTTCGTGTCCTTATTGAGTCTGGGAATATTCCATCTATGATTTTTTGGGGGCCACCAGGATCGGGAAAAACAACGCTCGCTAAACTCATTGCAAACTATGCAGATCTAGAATTCGTTGAGCTCTCGGCTGCGACATCTGGATTGTCTGATGTGCGTCAGGTCATCCAGGAGGCTAAAGCGCGTTTAGATCTCCGATCTCGGCGGACAGTACTCTTTCTCGACGAGATTCATCGGTTTAATAAATCTCAGCAGGATATATTTTTGCCATTCGTAGAGAGCGGGGCTATTATTCTTGTTGGTGCGACAACTGAAAATCCGAGTTTTGAGGTGAATGCTGCGCTTTTATCTCGATGCAAGGTTTTTATTGTGAAGCGCATCGAGACGGACGACATTCGCATGATTATCCGCTGCGCCATGGAGGATCCAGAGCGGGGATACGGAAACTTTTTGTACGAACTCCCAGGTGATGTGATGGAGGAAATTATCGTCTCCGCAGATGGAGATGCACGGCGTGCTCTAAACACATTGGAGCTTCTTGTCGGGGCAACGTCGATTGCACACGATCCTAAGACCGATAAGCTAAAGAAGGTGCGACTTGAACTTGCACAGTTGCGTGCGTTGCTTCAACGGTCACATCATTTCTATGACAAGACGGGAGAGGAACATTATACTATTATCTCTGCACTTCATAAGTCTTTGCGTGGTTCTGATGCGGATGCTGCGCTCTATTGGCTTGGACGTATGCTTGAGGGCGGTGAGGATCCGCTGTATGTCGCGCGGCGTCTTATTCGATTCGCATCGGAAGATATTGGACTTGCTGATCCGCAGGCACTTGTTCAGGCTGTCGCCGGCTATCAGGCATGCCACTTTATCGGTATGCCTGAATGCAACGTAATTTTGGCACAAGTCGTCGTCTATCTTGCGAAATCGGAAAAATCCAACGCGCTCTATGCCGCATATAGTGCGGTCCGTGAGGACATCGCGCATTTGCCTAATGAGCCAGTTCCGATTCATCTTCGCAATGCGGAAAGTAATCTCATGAAAGACCTTGGATACGGGAAAGGGTATAAATATAATCCAAATTTTAAGGGCTCGGTCGAGCAAGATTACCTGCCGGAGAAGTTAAAAAATAGGAAGTATTTGAATGGGACGTAGAGTCTGAGTTTTCGTGTTATCATAGCCGCATGAAGCGGTTTCTTATCGTGTTTTTCGTCGTCCTGGTGGCTGTCGCCGGTTTTACGATGTGGTGGCTGTCGCGTGATACCTCTACAAAGGTTATTCAAGATGCGGCACGATCAATTGCAACGCTTGAGAGCGTGCGGTCCATTGGTGCAGAGATTGCGATTACCAATATGGTATCACGCAGTACAAGCGGATTTTCCATCCTCGGGCAGTTGAATGCGACGGATTTGACAGATCTTAGTGGCCTTGCGGAGGTCCGGGTTGGTGCACGAACGCGGACCGGTCAGGATGAGACGATTGATGTTATTGTGACAACATCCACAATCTTGTTCCGTCCCGCAGATGTGACTGATGCGCATCGCTCACAATATCTCACGCTCACTGGAGATACGACTGGAACGGCATTTCTCTCGTTTGATCGTTCAGTATTTTTGAAACATTTTGGATACAGCGCTCTTATCGCGTCTGGGAAGTCTTCAGATGTTCGTACGTTGCTTTCTTCTCTTCAGTCTGTGTTAGTTCCTATCGGACCGCTTGGGATATCTTCAATCAATGGTCGCTCTACGGTTAAGGTTTCGTTCCGTCTGGATGGTACATCGCTTCGGCCATTTCTCGTGGCTTTTATTCGGAGTTGGACGGGAAAGAGTCCCACATTGAACGGATATGCATGGGTCGAGCGCATGGTTGGCGATCTGGAACGAGGAACGTACACCGTCACGCTGGATAAAAAAACACGATCGCTTATGCAGGTTGCTGGATCGTTCCCGTTGTTGGACGCATCTCATGCTGTTGCACAAACTGTTCATTTTAGAATTGATATTGATGGTGTAAATGCGCCCGTGAAGGTCGTGATGCCGGTGCAGGTCATACAGGCGACAGCGTCTATCCGAACAGAGACTTTGCAGGGATTGCCGTTGTCACAGACGCGTGTTCCGCCGAAGGGTTTTAAGGAGTCTTCTATTGTTTCAACACCCGATCAACAGACGCAAATCGATTTGTTTTCCGAGCTTCAAGATGAGCTTCATCGAAAAAAATGAGGCTTTTTCAATAAATGTTATGTTGGGAAGACGGATTACTCGGAGTGCTGTTAAAGGCACGGAACGCATCACGTGGCTCATGCGAATATTTGGTGTGCTTGGTGTCATTGTTATCCTGCGTCTCGGATATCTTCAGCTTATGGAATATGGAACTTATGCATTTCTTGCTTCTGATCAGCATGATCTTCGAACTAAACTGCTTCCGACGCGTGGGCAGATTCTTGTCCAGGATCGAGCAGACGGCGAACTACATCCGTTGGCAACGAATCGTTTGACCTATCAAATCTATGTAGTTCCGCGTGAGATAAAGGATTTAGTTTCGGTCGCTCACACACTCGCGCAAGGGTTGGGGATGGATGATGCCAACATGGTCGCAAAACTTACAAATCATCCAGATGGCGCGTATGTCCTGATTAAAAAAAATGTTCTTCCAGCTGCTGCAGACGCACTGAGATCTAAAAATATTAAGGGTATCGGATTCATCCAAACAACATCCAGATATTATCCAGAAGATTCCATTGGAGGTCAGTTGATTGGGTTTGTTAGCCATGACAACAAGGGGAATGCGCGCGGTCAGTATGGAATCGAAGGGTCGCTAAATTCCGTTCTTGCTGGATCTCCTGGGTCGCTCTTTGCAGAAAAGGATGCCAGCGGCCGTCGGCTTGTGATCGGCAATACGAAACTGATTCAAGCGATAAATGGGTCGGATGTTGTCCTCACAATTGATCGATCAATCCAGTACAAGACCTGTAATGCCATTAAAAATGCCGTAAGTTCGTATGATGCGGATAGCGGTTCTATTGTTATTATGGATCCGAAAACGGGTGCGATCCTTGCGATGTGTTCGTCTCCCGATTTTAATCCGGCTACGTATAATCGAGTTAGGAATCTTTCTGTTCTTAATAATCCTGTAACATTGGATGCTTATGAGCCAGGTTCAATATTTAAAGCTTTTACTATGGCGGCAGGTCTGGATATGGGGAAGGTTCTGCCTGATACGACGTATGTCGATAAAGGTGTCGATAAGATTGATGGATTTAAAATTAAAAATTCCGATATGAGGGCACACGGTGTTCAGACTATGACGCAGGTGCTGGATAAATCTCTCAATACAGGAGCAATTTTTGTTCAACGCAAATTAGGTCATGATACTTTTCGAAAGTATGTCAGTGCATTTGGATTTGGTACATCGACGGGAATTGAGCTTTCCCCTGAATCTCCGGGCAATACAACATCGCTCGCTAAAAAAGGAAAAGTATTTGCGGCGACGGCATCATTTGGACAAGGAATTACAACGACACCACTCCAGATTGTCGCGGCCTATGCGGTACTCGCGAATGGTGGACGCCTGATGCGGCCATATGTGGTGGATGAAATCATCCATCCAGATGGCACAATAAAAAAGACGAAGCCGCATGAGGTTAGGTCGCCGATTTCGACGCGCACATCACGACTTATTACTGGGATGCTTGTTTCGGTCGTCGAGAATGGACATGGAAAGAAGGCAGGAGTCCCTGGCTACTGGGTAGCAGGCAAAACAGGTACGGCACAGGTTGCGAATCCTGAAAGCGGCGGCTACTATAAGGATATTACGATTGGTTCCTTTGCTGGGTATGCGCCGTCCAGCGATCCAAAATTCGTTATGCTGGTTAAGATTGACCATCCCCGCGATGTACAATGGGCAGAATCGTCTGCCGCCCCAGTATTTGGTGAAATGGCTAAGTATCTGCTTACCTATTTGCAGATCCCTCCAGATCGGCCGCTATCTCCTCCTCCACCGTCACCACCACCACCCGTCGCAACCTCAACGTCTTCAACATTTTGAAGATGTCGGTACTATCTTTTAATCTTTATGTCTCTTCAACGAATACTTGAACAATTCCTTGGATGGTGTACAAAAAAAATTATTGCTCGTGATCATCCAACAATTATCGCCGTGGCAGGTTCAGTTGGAAAATCATCGACAAAGACTGCGATTGGAATCGCTCTAGGTGTGGGTGAGAAGGGGAGCACTGTTGTCGCATCTGAAAAGAGTTATAACAACGAGCTTGGTGTTCCTATAACCGTTTTTGGTTCTCCAGCTCCAGGACGATCGCTATGGAGATGGATTGTATTGATCACAAAGGCAAAGATGGCTGTATTCGGATTCACGAAGTTGCGCGCCCAGACGTTTGTTCTTGAGATGGCGACAGACCATCCCGGAAATCTTGCATATCTTACACGTATCGCACCGCCGTCGATTTCTGTATTGACCGCGATCGGTCCAGAGCATACGGAATATTTTGGGAGCATCGAAGAGGTTATAAAGGAAGAGGCAATAATCTTGGCTGCACTTCCTAACAATGGTGTTGCTGTGACGAATGCTGATGATGATGCGATTCGTAAAACTGTGGCGCTTTATCCTGTGAAAGATGTTTCGTTCGGTATGGCGGATGATGCGACGGTTCATATACGTTCGACTAGAATTGTGATCAATCCACAGTCGCCAGAAGAATCTGGTATTGAAGTTGCCATTTCTCTCTACAGCGTTTTACGGACGTTTCTTATTTCTGGAACAATCGGACGTCCGCAAGCCTATGCGGCCGCAGCTGGGATTGCCGTCGGTAGCGTGCTTGATGTAGACACTGATGAGATAATTGATCGGCTCACAAAGCGATTCCATGGCATGTCTGGGCGCATGCGTTTGCTTGAGGGAATTAAACATACATGGCTCATTGATGATTCATATAATTCTTCTCCGCTTTCTGTACTTTCTGCTCTCCGAGATCTCGCCGCGTTTCCTGTTGCAGAGGGCGCACGCCGGATTGCTGCCATGGGTGATATGCTTGAGCTCGGGAATCTTACCGAGGAGGCGCACCGCGAGATGGGGCACGCCGCCGCCGAGAATGGTATTGACATGTTCATCGCGTGTGGTACACTCGCGCACATCGCCGCGGAGTCAGCAGTCGCAGCGGGAATGCCCGTATCATCTGTGTTCACTTTTGCAAAAAGCTCAGATGTGGGTCTCTTTATTCAGGAACGTTTGCAGGAGCATGATGTTGTTCTCGTCAAGGGATCTCAGAGCGTACGAATGGAGCGGATTTGTAAAGAACTTATGGCCCATCCAGATAAAGCAGATGAGCTGCTTGTCAGACATACGTCGGACTGGATCAATAGACCATAGTGCAATATATCATTTAGGCGCCATCGTCTATCGGCTAGGACACGTGGTTCTCATCCACGCAAGAGGGGTTCGACTCCCCTTGGCGCTACCAATACAAAAGACTCCATTTAACAGGAGTTTTTTTGTTATTAATATGATGTATTCCCTACTATTTTAGTGTAAGGCAAGAACAGTGAAGATGATCGCAGCGAGTCCGACACGGTACCAGACGAACGCCATTAATGAGTGATGTCTAAGATATTTTAGTAGCCAACCGATGGCAAAATATCCGAGGATTCCGGCAATTATAAAACCAATTGCGAGATTTGTCAGGCTAAAATCGGTTGGAGGCTGTTTTAAGATGTCATGCAGTTTGAGCAGTCCGCTTCCAGCGATGATCGGAAGTGAAAGTAAAAAACTAAATCGCGTCGCGGATTCGCGTGTCATTCCGAGCAAGAGTCCGCCACTAATCGTAGATCCAGATCGCGAGACGCCTGGGACGAGCGCAAGGGTCTGGAATACACCGACCCACCACGCTTGTTTAAGACTCGCAGAGTGATCGCGCTGTTTTGGCTTCCATTCCGCAGCGATAAAAAGAAGACTTCCTACTGCGAGCATAAGCGCAACAAGAAACGGACTTCGGAATAGAGTTTCCATTGTATGTTCAAGGAGAAGACCGAGAATCGCCGCTGGGATCGTGCCAATAATAATTCCCGTAAAAAGTGTTCGATTTATTTTAGATACGGTCTTCCATTTTCCTGAAACGAGGCGCCATGCAGTTACAAAGAGATCACGGAGGTCACGTCTAAAAAAGAGTAAGACGGCGATAGTCGTGCCTAGTTGAAGTACGGCATCAAAGGCGAGTCCACTTTCCGTATTGATCCCCAGAACTGCGCGCGCCAGAATCAGATGGCCGGATGAAGAGATAGGGAGAAACTCCGTGATTCCCTGAACGGCACCTAAGATCGCGCTGTCGGCGAGGGTTAGCATGGATGTTTGGCTGAAGAAACTTAGTAATAAAAAGGAAGCTTAGACAATAAGAGGGAGTTTTTCAAGCTCAATCTTTTCTCCGGTTATAATACTCTCGATGCGGTAAGACCCGTGTGTTGGCGCTTCAATGTATCCATCCCATGCAATTCGTGCCAACCCGCCGCTTTCAATCCAGTCGAATAACCATTCGTTGACATATCGCGGGTCGCCCTGGGTTACGCCGCCATTTACGGTGTCAAGCCATACATGATTAAAGTGTTCTTGTGAACCAATCGGAGGCGCCATGATAATGGGAACGCCTATTCCTGTATAAAAGGAAAGCTCACTCGGTTTGGTCCATAGGATATCCGTCTTGCGGAGGATTTTGCTGAATCCGAGGAAATAAGATTCTCTTTCTGGGAAATAGTCAACGAATAGGTTTTTACCGAGTCTTTTTTTCAATTTTAGCGCCGCGATTTTGCGAAAAAACAGTGTCTGAAGTTTCTTTTTTGTTCCAGCGATCAAACGAAACGTTATTTCGTTTTTATATATTTTTTTTCGGAGGCTTGTAAGAATCGTGATGCCTAATGCACTCTGTGCACCCGCCCCGCCGATTGCGAATGTGAGTGTAAGTTGACGATTTGAACGGAGTGGACATGTCTTCGGACCTAGGTCGGCCTCAAGCGTCCGGTAATATTTGTTCATAAAGATTCCGTTGGGATCAAGATTACAGAGTCGCACAACAAGGTCCTTTTTGACAATAGTGCCATCTGCACCGCCGATAAGTTCTTGTGGGATAGGGAAACCCGTTAAAAAAATATTCTCCTGTTTAACACCATAGAGTTTTAACCGCTCTACGACTCGTCCGTTTGGCGCAAAATATTTGATGCGACTTTTTGACGGATTTCGTGCAACCCATGAGCGACTTATATCTGCATCGCAGATCACGAGATATATTTCGCCTGGATAATTAAAGTATTCTGCAGCGAATGCGGGGATAAAAAATGTACAAATGAGCGGAAGTGGTTTTTTCGCAAGTTTTTTAATAAGATGCTCGCAGAGTCTGAGTTTTTCGATAAAATAATAAGTCTGGTGGACTTGCAAACTAGGTCGTGAAAGATCCCGACGAGGATAGAATGGTGGGATTCGCTGCATTTTATCCATCACCTCGAATGCTGCATCTCCAACGATCGGGATCGGTTTGAGGCGGGAGATGGTCTCGTAGATTTTTCGACTGTCGTCCCAAAGTTTTTTGTCTTTCGCAGGAATATCTGGATACGCATTGGCCGTCACGATGCCTCCGTAGGCGAGCTTGCGCAACCCGTAAGCAGCACGTTCATGCCCATACCCCATGTTCACCGATACAATGTAGGCATTTTTATGTTGATGTTGTTTTTTTATTTTTATTTCTGGCATATCGTATCCAATGATACCATGCGGTAGGAGAGCGACCAATGCGACTCAGCAAAGCGTGTGTTGGATGTGTTCCCATAACTGGTCTCGCCCAGCGCCAGTTACAGACGAGACAGGAACCACATCCGCTAGAACTCCTGCTTCGATTTTTTGTATGGCTGCTTGTCCTGCTGTTCTTGAGAGACCGTCGATTTTATTTGCGGCGATGACTACGGGGATTTGCAATCCGCCTAAAAGATCCAGCATATCTCGATCAAGATCCGTAAGCCCAATGCGCGCGTCCACGATAACGATCGCGAGCTTGAGTCGTTCGGCGTTCGCAAGAAAGTCATGAATCATCTCTTGGAGTACGACACGTTGAGCCTTTCCGGTTTTGGCGTAGCCGTATCCAGGGAGATCAATGAGATATAAGTTGTCATTGACGGAGAATAGATTGATGAACTGTGTACGGCCTGGTGTTCCGCTTACACGACTGAGTCCTTTTTTCCCTGTGAGTGTATTGATGAGCGAGGATTTTCCTACATTTGAACGTCCAACGAGTGCAACCATCGGGCGAGAATCTTTTGGGAGGCCTTCTGTCTTTGGAACACTCTTAACAAATTCGGCTTTTTTGATTTGCATATAATCCTAAGTGTAGCCGAGAAACTTTCGTTTTGATAGATGCTTTTTGTTTTTGGCATGAGAAAAAAAATAGGACAGCAAAATCTACCCTAATAATCATGACGGTGCGCAATTCTATGTATTTTTAGTTCATTTAGGGCTAACTTCTCCAGATGATAGGTTTTAATGGTCAGGACTTGAAATTACGGATGTTTCTTGATATTCTCCTCGCATAATTTTAAACACGTGGGGGCGTCGTATAATGGTAGTACAACGGTCTCCAAAACCGTTTGCGTAGGTTCGATTCCTACCGCCCCTGCCAAATAAAAGTTTGTTAACATTGGCAGACTTTTGCTATGAGGTAGTAGTTAGGAGTAGATATCATTAATGTTGTTGGTGTTAATAGAATGGAAAAATATGATCTATTATTTATTAATAGATCATTATGGCTAAGCTGGCTCTCATAAGAAATAATGCAATTTTAACGAGCGCAGCCTAATTCGCACGTTATAGAAGAATGGTAGGTCCGTGTTATCGAATGTAGATTTTTTTATTTTTTCCTCATTCCATACCTAACTTCCGTTTTAGTTTCGTTTTGTATTTCGTTTTTTATTTTGCCGAGTATGTGTATTGCTTCTTTTTCAAACTTTGGATGGTAACGTAGCCATTTGTTGGAAGCCTCTGGAGTAAGCAACATAGGACAACCTTCTTCGATTTCGATTTTTTGTATAATTTTTTCAATTTCTTTATTTGTAAATCCTTTTTCTATTAAGTCTTTTGAAATAAGTTTTTTCTGCTCTTCTAGAGAATGGTTGCCTTCCGCATTGTACATTTTACCGTCTACAAAATAATTTTCCCAATGTCCTGCAGGAAACCGAAACACGCCATTGTCTAACAGATAATTCTCTGGTAGGTGTTTCTCAATGAGACATTTATTTGCGCCGACGGAGATTATGATAGTTGCACGTACTGGCCGACGAGATAAAAAATCTAACTTTCTTTGTTTCATAAAAAAGTAAAAATATATTTTCGATAACTAGAAATTTGTTGCGGAGAGCGGGGTATTAATTTGACGGTCCATTCTATTAATAGCTGCGGAGCTGGCTTCTTGGTATGATTGAATCATGAAATTTGCATGGTTTATATGGAGCTTGGGGCTTCTAGCAATTTGGTTGCTTATCTACTTTTGTTTACCGACGCGATCAGCTCGTCGTCAAATGCTTCGTGTTAGTTTGTGGACGTCGCTGCTCGGGCTGACTGAACCATTGTTCGTACCGCGTTATTGGAACCCGCCGTCGTTGTTCGGGTTGGCTCAGTCAACCGGTTTTGATATTGAAAGTTTAATATTTGCATTTGGGGTTGGCGGAATATCCGTCCTGTATGATCTTATTTTTCCGCGGATACGCTGTAAGATGGCGGATCGGGAACGAATGTCTCCTAGACATCGGTTTCATTTGTTGGCTATTTGGAGCGGACCTATTGTGTTTATAGGCTTTTTTATTTGGGGACGCCTAAATCCCATTTACGATGTAATTATCGCTCTTACTATTGGATCAATCGCAACAGCATTGTGTCGTCCAGATCTACTGCGAAAGATGTTATTTACCGGTCCGGCATTCCTCTTTATGTATTTTTTTTATTTCTCGACACTCGTGTGGGCATATCCCGCGTACGTTCGGACGGTGTGGAATCTAAAAGAACTTACAGGAATTTTTATTGGAGGGATCCCTGTTGAGGAACTCATTTTCGCATTAGTCCTCGGTTTTTATTGGGCTAGCGTATACGAGCACCTGATGATGGTGAAGCTCCGAGTGTTGCCTAGAAAAACGATGCCGTGAGAAGCCCCTAGCAAAGATTATTTTCTCTCTGAAGTAGGGACTTCTCTGATTCATGGAAGGGCTACTTTTTTGTCTGCTGTTTTTCGTAGTATGCATCAAGTGCGCCGAGGATCCATCCAGTTAGTGCGCCCCATGCGGCCCATTCAATGACAATGAGAATGAAGCTAACAAGGTTCATTCCACTCCAACCCAGGGTTGACATCTGAAGGAACTGCTGGTGATAGGCCTGAACATCTACTGGGAGGATATATCCCCAAAAGAAGCAGCCAATGGCAGCGAGTGCCCCGAATGTTGCGAGAGTCGGAATAAGAAGGTTTCGATGAAGTGTCATATATATTATGTATATTACTGCGTAAATATAGTCACGTTGGACGCAAGTTTTTATTTTTATGGATCTTTCCAAACAACAGTATTCAATAGCAGATCCTATTTTTAGGATATTCCTTGCTTTCTTTTTAGGCAAATCAGCCATCTGGCGGTTTACTGTTGTTGTTCTTTTATCCTCCGCGGGATAGCATGTCCGCATGAAACGGTTGACACTCGGGATGATTATTGCCGTCTTGGCGTTATTTCAGGTTATGGCGCTCTTTTCGATATCAACGATGAATATGCACGGCGTCATGGAACCCTGCACAATATCCTCTATTTTTGGCACAGGATGCGCGGGTGACATGAATGGCATAGAAATGCTCAGCCATCACATACTGGCAGCTTTACATACAGTTCCAACAGCGATGCATGGAGATGCGGCTGCTGAAGCTTTTTTTGCACTCCTTGTTCTATTCGCCTTTTCAGGGCAGCAAAGACGATCGTTCATTCAGTTTTTAGAAGATACGTCAAAGCCACTTGGCGGAGTATTACGAAATAGAGAAGGTTTATTTTTCGCTTACAGACGCAAACTTCGTTGGTCAGTAGTCCAGGATGATGGATATGGTTTATCCATCTGTGCGTGAGTGTGCATGTCTTGAATGGCTTAAACGGAAGTTGAGACGCACAGTTACGCTGAGAAGTTTTTTCTAATTCTCGTCTCAACTTATGAAATTATGGAAACGTCTAAAACGTCTAATAATAGGACGTATATCTTCTGGGCTGTCCTCCTAAGCGTCATCGCAACAGGCGGCCTTATCTACTATGCCTTCAGTAATAGGTCGACGTCGGAAGCGCCTCAATCGGGTCATTCGCAGCTTCTCGTCAAGGCTACACTATATAAAGATCCAACGTGCAGCTGTTGCATGGGTTATGTCGCGTATCTTAAGCGGAACGGATTTGATGTTAATGTCGTCAAAGAGCAAGACATGGAACCAATCAAACAAAAATTCCACGTTCCAGCGGACATGGAGAGCTGTCACACGGTGGTCATCGGTGACGTCTTTGTCGAAGGTCATGTACCAATTAAAGCTGTCAGAAAGCTCTTGAATAATCCTCGTGGATTTGCTGGTATCGCACTTCCAGGAATGCCAGCTGGTTCTCCTGGTATGCCTGGTGTAAAAGCCGCGCCGTTTGATGTTCACAGCGTGTCTGTGAATGGAAAAGTAGCGAATTATCTTGAGATATAAACGAGGTCTCGCGATCCTTAATTAACATAAACGAAATGTTGTGATACGACCCCGTCGTATGGCAGGGTTGTATCACAACTTAAGACAAAAAATATGAGTTGTTGCAATAAAGGTAATCCAAAAACAACGGCAGCAGAAGAACAGCAACAGCATGTTCTAGAGACGGCCGCGCCAGAAGAACATATATCGCCGCATCGTCGTTCAAAGGTATCGGCTGGGAGCGTACAAATTATCGTGCTTGTGCTTTTAATCGTCCTGGCGGGTATTCAGACTACTGAACTCTTCGGTATTGAACGTGCATCTGCCTCTTTAAAGTCTTCCACTCCTAGCATCTCTACTGCGGCGGCGGCGTCTGTGGCACCGTCTAGTGCATTACCCAAGCAGGTTGGAGGCTGTTGACGTTATGCCAATCATTTATCGAAATAGTCTTTTCGTCATTCTTATTCTTCTCCTCGCTGGAGGCGCAGTTTTTGGCGGCGAGGCATGGTTTCATCTTTCCCAAAAGCAAGTTAAAGTTGCCGAAGCACAGCGTCCGGCAGATGTTCAAATTACGGCGATTACCGTCTCGGATTGTCCGGATTGTTACAGTTTGAAGAGTGCTATCGACGCTATTGCGGCGCAGCCTTTTACTGTTCAGAAAGAGATAGAGGTTGCGTCCACGTCGACCGAGGCACGGGCGTTAATTCAGAAATACAATATTCAGAGGCTTCCGACGCTCGTGATCACAGGTGAAATAGATAAGCAAAATGTCCACGTATTCCTCTCTGCTAATACTGATTTACGAGATGGGGCGCTCGTGTGGTCTATCCCACAACCCGTTTATATTGATCCAGCAACTGGGAAGGCTGTTGGTCGTGTCACGGTTACTGTAATTAATGATCCTGCTTGTACCGATTGTACGGATGTGGCGTCCTATCTCGATCAGCTGGATCACATGGGAATGAAACAGAAGGCCTCATCCACGCTCAATTGGCGGTCGCCGAAGGCACGTAAATTGATAGCGGCATACGGGCTGACGTCAATCCCTGCGTTAATTCTTTCACCAGAAGCCGGTTTGTATCCATCAATTAAACGTGCGTGGAAACGATTTGGGACAAGCACTGCTGATGGAACATTTGTCGCGAGTATTCATCACCCACCGTATGTTGAGTTACCTCAGGGGAAGGTTCGGGGTCGTGTTTCCGTTACGTATGTGGCGGATGCTAGCTGCTTATCATGTTATAACGTAGCAATCCAACAAAAAATCCTTCAACAAAAATTTGGTGTATCTCTGTCGCATAAATCTACAGTCGATGTGATGTCAGCCAAAGGGAAGAGACTTATTAAGACGTATAAAATCACAAGCGTTCCGACCTTTGTATTGACGGGTGACTATGAGGCATATCCAAGCCTTATGAAAGTTTTGCCGTCCGTCGGGTCCATAGAAGCGAATGGCTCATATGTCTTTCGTGATGACGCACAAATAGGTACCTATAAAGATTTGACAACCGGCAAGGTCGTGACGCACGGTGCTACGTCCTCGACCGGAACCTGATGTACGACTATGAAATTTCATCTCAACAGTTCTATAGTAATTCTTACCTTTTTTCTCTTCATTCTTCTTGGTTTGAATCAATTTCTCATCGCATCCGTATCCACGTCGCTTGGTGGTTCATCAATGACGTCGATCGCGGGAGATTTTTTTCACATAAAGAGTGCGAGCGCGAAGGTGATTATTATGCCGATATTGAATCCGGATGGGAGGACGACTTCATTGAAATCAATGCCGACTATTACGGATGTAGCTGCAGAGCCTAAAGGAAGAGATATTGCTCAGGATGCTATGCACGTGATGGTCGGGACGGGTTCACCGTTTTACGCACCGTCTGGTGTGAGCTTCGATAATCCTGTCGGCGCAGAGAAGGCTTGGGGCTCGTATCAGTCGCTGCAACTTACTGCGTCTCAGGAACAGCGATTTACCGCATTGACGCATATTCTGACATGTAATTATTGTTGCGGTACGCCGATGCGTGTAACTATTAACGCATCAGGTTCTTGTGCTCATGCACAAGCAGCACGAGGATTTTTCCGTTATATGTTGAAAAAATACGGCGACACCTACAGCAACAAACAGCTGCTTGGCGAAGCATTTCGGTGGCAGGCAATCTGGTTTCCGCAGGGTGTTGTTCAGGATTATCTGCTTGCGACGGGGAGAGGAAACGTTCTTGGACACCAAACACATGGCGGTGCGGGTATTGATGGCAAGCACGGAATTACGCTGTGAGTCGAATGTGACATATTTGATGGCGGGAGATTTTAGATACATGCCGAAAATGGACATAATCTAATTTTTTCGTCCCCGTGGTTATCACAGGAGCCCTTTAGATCGTAGAGCGATACAAGAAGTAATTGTATTAAAAAAAGACTGGTTCTTGTACCAGTCTTTTTGATTCTGAGGATCTCATTTACGTTTCTATTCATATCGTCATATCGTCGATCTTTATAAAAATAAAAGCTTAGTGGATTTCAAAGTGGTTCTCGAGGATTCGGCGGTAGATATCTGTCCGGCTGATGATACCTACGAGTTTTTTGCCTTCAACTACTGGAAGACGGTTGATATTGTGCGCGAGCATAAGTGCGCCAGCACGCATAATCGGTGCGTCTGGATTTATAGTTAGGACATCCCGTGTCATAAATCGATGGACAGGATGGGTGCGGATTTCATTAATTTTATTCTCTCGTTCCTCGTAGTCTGTGTACGATTCTGGATTTACATAGTAGCTTCGGTAAAACGGATACATGATCCGGAAAAGATCTTTTTCCGAGACCGTTCCAATCATTCGCCCCGTTTCGTCTAAGACTGGCATACCGCTGATTTTGCGGTTTGCAAGAATACGAGCTACATCCTCATATGTCGCGTTTGCATGAACCGTGATCACACTAAGTTTCATAACGTCTCGGACTTTCATATTGTTTTTAGCATAACTCTAGGTATCTAGATTTGACAATGGTAATAATTTTGTTTGGACGAGATGATTGTGACCGTTATTTTTTAGTCTAGAGTCTGGTGATGCGGGTGGATAATATATGTACATAGGATCTGTTCTAGACAAAATTTTTTTCTCATCTCTCATTCTAATTTGTGTCACGTGGTACACTGCGTGCGATGTATATTGTGATTGATATTGGGGGGACCTTCATTCGTCTTGCGCGAGCGTCGTCATCCCGTAAAGATTCGCTTGATTTGCGGCACGTTCATATTTTTCAAACGCCACGGACATATGAGCGGATGATTGCGATTTTACATACGGAGGTGCGCGCTTTTGGCGGATCAAAAATCCGCGGGATCGGTGTGTGTATTAAAGGCGTTGTTGATCGGAATCAGGGGACCGTCACACGAGTCACACAATCTGGCAAACAAGTCTTATTGATCGCGAGTGATATTCGGAATTTTTTTCATTGTCCAGTCATTGTGGAAAATGATGCGACTGCGGCCGCAATCGGCGAAGCAGAATTCGGTAAAGTCGGCAGAGATTTTCTCTTCGTGATTTGGGGAACAGGCATCGGCGGTACACAAATCTATCAACACGGTAAAAAACTTTTTGTTTCTTCATTTGAACCTGGTGGGCAACTTCTTTTATATGGGAATCATCGATCTCATCTTACATTCGGACAAATTTGTTCTGGAAAAGGCATCGTGCGGCGGTTTAAACGCCCAGCAGAACAGTTGAATGCGTCTCAGTGGTCAGCTATTCTTTCAGATATGGCTATTGGTATCTCAAATCTTTTAACCATTCGACCGAGTGCTACAGTGATTTTCGGCGGCGGTGTTGCTCTTCATCACCCAGAGCTCATTCGGCGGCTTCATCGGATGCTAAAGCAGGACATACGTTTGCTCCCGAAGTGCGCGCCACCACGTACGATGCAACTTGCGGCGACTAAAGACATGGCCGGTCTTAGTGGCGCTTTCGTGTGCCTTACAATGTCTAAAAAAATACTTTTTTTATGAACCATATCAACGATTACAAGCAGATTGTTGGGGGAGAGACGATTTTGCGCATCAAAAAGAAAGCAAAACGTCTTCGCGGCAAACATATTGTGATGGTTAGTTCGACTCACCACGGTGGTGGTGTCGCAGAAATTCTTAATTCAATTATTTTTCTCTTTAATGATCTTGGAGTTGAATGCGGATGGCGAATTATTCATGGAACATCCGATTTCTTTAGCATAACAAAAAAACTTCATAACGATCTGCAAGGAGAGCATCTACCGTTAACCGATGTGGAACGGGAACATTACCTTGAGACGAATAAACGTTTTTGTGTCTTTACACATCTCCGTCATCACGATCTTGTTGTTGTGCACGACCCACAGCCTGCGCCGCTCGTTTTATGGGAAAAGAGTAGACGACAACCGTGGATCTGGCGTTGTCATTTGGACCTCTCGCATCCAGATTCGGATGCGTGGGCGTTTCTTCGTCCGATTGTTAACAAGTATAGTCGCGTTGTCGTTTCCCACGAAGGCTATAAGCAAGAGATCAAGCCACTGCAACGTATCATCCATCCAGCGATTGACCCTTTGTCCATAAAGAACAAACCATTGTCCCAAAAGGAAATGCATCAGATCTTAAAAGAATACGATATAGATTCAACGCGTCCATTCATCGCGCAGGTTTCGCGGTTTGACGCATGGAAAGATCCAGAAGGTGTCATCCGCGTTTTCGAGCGCGTGAAGCATAAAGTTTCGTGTGATCTTGTTCTCTTGGGAAATACGGCAAATGACGATCCAGAAGGTGTTGAAATGTACAATCGGATTAAAAGTCGTTATGGGCGACGAAAGAATATACATCTTCTTGTGGATGTGCCGAATGGTAATCGAGTTGTAAATACGATTCAAACCTTGGCGCAAGTAGTGATCCAAAAATCGATTCGTGAAGGATTTGGACTGACGGTTTCTGAAGCATTATACAAAGGAACGCCAGTCGTTGGTTCCAATGTGGGTGGAATCCCATTACAGGTTATTGACAATGCGAGCGGATTTTTGCACGATCCCAGAGATGAACAGAGGTTTG
Source organism: Candidatus Uhrbacteria bacterium (assembly GCA_003231955.1). Classification (GTDB taxonomy): domain Bacteria; phylum Patescibacteriota; class Patescibacteriia; order 2-12-FULL-60-25; family 2-12-FULL-60-25; genus SZUA-46. The sequence goes on from QIKL01000058.1 coordinate 23,478, forward strand.
CCGATAGCGTTATCAAACTCTTGAAAGATCGAAAATTGAGAACATCATTCGGTAAGCGTGGGAGCGAGTATATTCGTACGCACTTCCTTATGCCTCGTCTTATTGAGGACTGGTTAGATCTCTTTATCGAAGTATTGTGCTGAAAGAAGAAAGAATAACGTATTCATTTTTAACGACAGAAACTAAGAAAAAGTAGTATAAGATAATCTTGTTGATTTCATTCATGCAAAAACATTTCAAAAAAAGATCGCAATTGCATTCGAAAGCTTCGTCTGACGGATCAGTCGCGTCTAATGAATTCGTAAAGCATGCACTTTTTGTTCGTGATCTTAATGTTTTTTTTGGTGATCATCATGTTTTACAGGATGTTTCGTTCACCTTAAAAAGGGGTGAGACATTCGTGATCATCGGACCTAATGGATCAGGGAAGACGGTTTTGCTTAAATCGCTTTTACATCTAATTCCGTTTAGCGGTTCTGTCACATGGTCCCCAGACACACGGATCGGATACGTCCCGCAGAAAATCGACGCGGATCGGCATCTCCCCATTAATCTAGAGAATTTATTGGGAGCAAAAGCTGCGATTCTTGGATGCTCACGCAAGGAAATTTTTTCTGTATCAGAGGATGTTGGTTTAGATGCTGAAACATTAAAAACACCTGTCGGCCATCTTTCTGGAGGAAATTTTCAAAAAGCGCTTATCGCGTTTGCACTCCTCGGCGATCCCACAGTAATCATCTTTGATGAGCCGACGGCTTCCCTAGATGAGCTTGCTGAAGAGCATGTATACGATCTTATGGATGTACTGAGAAAGAAACGAGGGTTGACTATCGTTTTAGTCTCGCACGATTTGAGCCTTGTACCAGCTTTGGCGAATACAGTGCTTTGTCTCAACAAGGTTGCAATCTGCCTTGGTCCGCCGCAGGAGGCATTGACAAAGGAAATTTTTGCTAAATTGTATCAGGGACCGCACAAGTTTTATTCACACTCTTCGTCTCACCGTAAAATTTTGGACCAGAGACACCATGATGATCATCTTGAATGAGTATGGGACTGACCATTACACCTGCATTTCTTCTCGCTATATCCGCCGCTGTCGCAACGGGTATCATGGGCGCATTCGCACAAATGAAGAAAATGACGTTGGCGGGGGACACAATGTCACACATTGCTCTTCCTGGAATTGGAATCGCGATTTTGTGGAATATAGATCCATTGATCGGTGCCGCTGTCGCGCTCGCTATTGGCGCGATTTTTATTTGGAAACTCGAGAAGGCAACGGGGCTTTCGACAGAGACGATGATTGGTGTGATTTTTGCCTCAGCTCTTGCGTTAGGAACTCTTGTGACGCCATCTGAAGCGCTCATAGGAGCATTATTTGGCGGTACGGGTGCGGTATCTCTTATGACGCTTTTTACGTATGTCGCACTCTCCCTTCTCGTAATCGCGTATGCATGGATTGAACGAAATCGTTTAATCCTCACACTCTTTAACGCAGACCTCGCGAATGTGACTGGGGTCAACGTAAGCCGTGTTAATTTTTTATTTTTGCTTGCATTTGCGCTCACACTTGTTCTTGGTCTTCGATTCCTAGGAGCGATTCTCGTTGGTGCACTTGTTATTATCCCCGCAGCGATTGGCCGACAGCTTACAGAGACACTACCAAGCTTTCTTTTCATTTCCGCAGGTTCGAGTGTCCTTTCTGTTATTTTTGGTTATTGGATTTCCGCAGTATATGGGTTTCAGCTCGGACCGACGGTCGTTCTCGCCGCCTCCGCGATATTTCTTGTGAGCTTACTTAAAAAAAGAATGTGAGATATTCGTATATCTATCGGACTGTCTAAATTATTGCAGTTATTGATTGAAATACGCTTCGGTGCCGCAGTTTGCTTCCATCATTTTTCTATTCGATATTTTTTTGATACGTTTGATACGGGAGATATACCTGACGGTACAAGGGGGATCCTTTTTAGGAGGATGGAAGCGTTATTTCATTTGTTTAATAGGAATCAATTTTGTATATGAGGCAGCTTGTCGTGAGGCATAGGTATGAAACCATATAAAACATGTCTATGAAGCCAATAATTTGGTTTTTTACATGACAAAACCATGACCCTGTGTTAGCTTTGACCGGTAACTCTATATATGAAAAAAACTGTTTCTCTTCATCTCATAACCGCATCGGCGGTTTCGTTTGCAATAGTGTTAGGTCTTACGGTTATTCCTCTCCAAGTTTTCGCGAGCGCTCCTCCAGCGACGCGGTGCATAATGTCTAGAACTATCTCGATGCACAGGGTGGTCCAAGCGCATTTTGCGAGAGACACAGCACAGTATACTAAGGTTGGTGCGGCACAAAAAGCGATCGCAAAGTATCGTATGGATCTGAACGAGGCGTGGACTGCCATGGAATTACCGTATTGCGGGTATGGTGCGTACGGAACGGCTTCTGCAATCAAATCTTATTGGAAGACAGTGGAGCGGGGTCGTGCGGCGTTTTTCTCGGCTGCAAGATCGTTCCATACTTCTAAAAGATCATTTCATCCGAAAAAGATTATTGTCACCGCTGCGATGATTTCTGCATCCGAACGTACCCCGGCGCGGCACGTGGCGCGTACGCATATTCGTGTATCGAGTATTTCGAATATCGTCATTCATAAAGGTTTGCATCGCGGTATACGATCCAGCGCAGTCAGGAATCTTCAACTTCTTTTAACATCTTATTTTGGTATTCCTCCTGATGGCAATCATGTGACTGGATACTTTGGTCCAGTGACAGAGGGCCTTGTTCTGAGGTTTCAGCTTAAACGTGGTGTGATCCCCACGGCGACCTCGCCTGGAGCTGGCATGGTCGGACCGTTGACCAGTGCAGCGTTAAATAAAATCTAAAAGAAGGTCTTAGTTAGATAGAAGGCAGCGCCCGAGACTGGACCAGTGTCGGGCGTTTTTGTATCAGCGGATCCAGATTCCACACGGATGGTTGTATGCGAAACGAATGTTGGTCTGCTAGACTTCCTATGATTTTCATTCTTGAAAGAATTAAAAGAATCGTATGAGTCTACAAAGTCTTTTTGCTGTCGACAGTGCGGCTAGGACAGCATTTGCAGAAAAACTTATTGAAGATAGCGCTCCGAATACGGATTTTTATTTACTTCTTGTTTTGTCTATTCTCATTGTTGTTCCGGGGCTACTGCTTAATAATGTAGCGGTCGTGATTGGCGGGATGGTTGTTGCGCCGCTTCTCTCCCCGATTTTGAGTTTTGGAATGGGCGTCGTAACTGCGGATTTTCGGCTTCTCCGACGTGCGACACGAACGATTGTTTTTGCCGTCCTTCTTGCGATTCTTGCTGGGTTTATCATGTCTTTATTTTCAACGGGTCATGAGCTGAACGCGGAGATTACCTCCCGATCGTCCATGTCTATTGCCTATCTTGTCGTCGCGATTGCATCAGGCGCCGCTGCATCATTCGCTATTATTAAACCTACTCTTTCTGCGACTATCACTGGCATTGCCGTCTCCGTCTCCCTTTTGCCGCCCATTGCCGTCGTTGGGATTGGTCTTGCTTTTGGTGATTGGAGTTTGGCCGTACAGGCGTTGGCGCTTTTTTCTGTCAATTTTGTGGGAATTGTTTTTTCATCGATTATTATTTTTTCGCTAAGCGGATTCTCCCGTCAAAAAAGGGCAGTAGAAAAGAAATTGGTTAAAGAGGAGAAACAACTGCAACAGCAACAAAAGCAGCACAAAGTTTGAGTAGAGGTTTCATTTCACGACATGGAGGAGTACGATTACAATCATATGACAATCGAAAAACGACAGGAACTGGAGCATGACATCAAAGCTTTTTTTAAAGGTGATGTTATGGATGACGCGAAGAGTATTGAAGATGCTAGCCGAGATGCAAGTATGTTTCAGGTCCGGCCGGAGCTGATTTTGTGTCCGAAAGACGTTAAAGACATTTGCGCGCTCGTTTCATTTGTTAGTAAACAGCGTCAGGAGGGGGAGGATGTTTCCATTACAGCTCGGAGTGCGGGAACGGACATGACAGGTGGACCGCTTACAACGTCGCTTGTACTCTCGATGACAAAGTATTTTCATCACATCAAGGAGATTGGTAAGGATTTTATCGTGACAGAACCGGGTGTGTATTATCGCGACTTTGAGAAAGATACACTTGCCCACGGTTTATTGCTTCCGTCGTACCCAGCATCACGCGAGATTTGCACGATTGGTGGAATGGTGGCCAACAATTCTGGCGGAGAAAAGACACTGACATACGGAAAGACTGAAAAATTTATCCGGCGGATTAAGATGGTTATCCATGACGGAATAGAAGAAGTGTTTGAACCTCTGACCATGGCGGAACTGGAAGAAAAAAAGAAGAGGCAAGATGCGGTCGGGGAGATCTATCGTAAGATGTTTGATATTATTGACGGGAATTATGATGAGATTATGGCCGCTAAGCCAAATGTTTCTAAGAATTCTGCAGGATACTATTTGTGGAATGTGTATGATAGGGAAAATGGGATTTTTGATCTCACAAAGATGATTGTGGGTTCTCAGGGAACATTCGGTATTATAACTGAAGCAACACTTGGTCTCATCAAGCCGGAGCCGCATTCGCGCTTGCTCGTTATTCTCCTGCGGAATATTGGAGATGTTGCGAAAATTGCTAATCACATCCTCAAATACAAACCGGAAAGTTTTGAATCTTATGATGACCATACCTTCCGGGTCGCGCTTAAGTTCCTTCCTGATATCGCAAAGCGTCTTGGATCCGGTATAGTGAAGATCGCGTATGATTTTCTTCCAGAGTTTTGGATGGTTCTAACAGGTGGAGTGCCGAAGCTCATATTGATTGCGCAATTCACGGGAGAGACCGGAAAAGAAGCCGAGGCATTGGCACGGGAAGCTCAGAAGAGTCTTGTAATGTTCCATGTCAAGTCAAACGTGACGCATTCGGAGAAAGAAGGGGAGAAATATTGGATTATTCGTCGTGAGAGCTTTAGTCTGCTCCGCCATCATATGCACGGTTTGCGAACGGCGCCATTTATTGATGATTTTGTCGTGCGTCCAGAATATTTACCCGAATTTTTGCCGAGACTATATAAGATCCTTGATGCGACGAAGCTTCTCTTTACGATCGCTGGTCATGTTGGTGATGGGAATTTTCACATTATTCCTCTTATGGATTTTTCGAAACCTGGTGTTGGGCAGATCATTGAGGACTTGTCAAAAAAAATCTATGCTCTGGTACTATCGTACCATGGGTCCATTACTGGAGAACATAATGACGGATTGATCAGGACGCCATTTCTCAAAGAGATGTATGGGGAAAGGATTTACGCGCTATTTGAGCAGACAAAAAAGATTTTTGATCCAGATGATATTTTTAATCCTGGAAAGAAGGTTGACGCTTCATTAAAATATGCTTTTGACCATCTTGATACCAAGATGTGAGAGCAGATGAAGGAGTGGTACACTTCTTTCATGGATCAGAAAAATGAATTCATCAAGGTCGCCTATACGATCTCGTTTGGACTTCAATTGGGGTTTTTGATTGCCATTCCGGTTGGGATTTTTCTCAAGTTGTCACCCTAACTTTTGTGAATGGGAATCTGAATTTTTTTGATAAGCTTCTGAAAAATATTATGGCTCTGCCGCTTGTGACGCTTCAGGAAAGCGCCCCACGTATCTTTCGGGAGGTTGGGAGTTTTAGCGGAACGTAGTGCAAAAACACTGTGTGGCACTCAAAAGACGTAGATTATTGAAAAATTTCATCTGCCCCTTCCCTGTTCCTATGAAGGCAAAAAAAGAACGAGAAGCTGCTCGCTGGTTTTCGCTTAGAAATTTGGGGCGTGTTGCTTGAACACTACTTCGCGAAAGAATTGACGTATGACATCTCAAACGCCTAAACTTCAAGAAATTGGGTGTGTGGTTGCCTTTTATTCGGGTGTAGGGAAGATCCGGGGTTTACCATTCGTCCAAATGCATGAAACATTGCAAACAGAAGATGGTGAAACGGTTGCGCTTGTCATTGGGTATGACGATGCGACGGTTGATGCACTTTTTTTGTGACCATGTCGATTTGGGGCAGGCGTTGTATCATATGGGGGAGATTATTTTTGTGCCCAGTGACGCAGCGAGTCAAAGGACGAGTCTTGGATACATTTGCTGCGCCGCGCGATGGGCGGGCCGTACTGCGCGCAAAGAAACGCTCGGTCGGATGTTTGATGTATTTGGTAATCCCATTGATGATAAACCTCCGATTAGCGCTGCACGTTTATCAATTTTTGGAAACAATGCGGGGGCATCTGTTGCACGGGGGAAAAGCGGACGCTCCTTGAGACGGGGATCAAGGTTATCGATTTGCTTGTTCCGTTTCGTAGAGGCGATAAGATCGGAATGTTTGGTGGAGCAGGTGTCGGCAAGATCGTACTCGTGACAGAGTTTATCCATAATTTGTCGTTGAAGGATATTGGGGAGTCCGTTTTTGCTGGGATTGGCGAGCGGATTCGTGAAGGGAATGAGCTTTATCAGAGAACGGCGAGGTTGAGGTTTTAGCAGGCCATGCGGAGGCATTCTTTTTACTTTCCGATGGAAACGTAACCTTGTGGATTGATGGAGAGAAAAAGGAAATTAAGATCAAGGAAGGGTGCTGTTTCAACAGAAAATTGATAGGTGACGCTGGGTAAAAACGTTCTGGGGTTGCTTTTTATACTAAAAGACGTAAAATATTGTTGATTATGGCATCAGCGAACATTCAGCGCCTGCGTCAGCGCTTGCAGTATATCCTTAAAGATTCTGGAATTATTTTGAATGGCCCGAATCCATGGGATCCACAGATTAAAAATGATCGTTTTTATGCACGTATTTTTGCAAATGGGTCGCTCGGTCTTGGTGAGTCTTATATGGATGGATGGTGGGAGTGTGACCGCATTGATGATCTTATCACACGAATTTTTCTCTATAATATCAAGTCCACATTCAAAATTAATCTTCCAGTAATTAAAGACGCAATTCGCGCGCGGATCATGAATCGTCAGAACAGGCAGCGCGCATATTACATCGGCGAGAAGCATTATGACATTGGGAATGATTTATATCAGGCGATGCTTGATGCGCGCATGGTATACACATGTGGATATTGGAAGGATGCACAGGATCTCGACACCGCTCAGGAGAACAAACTTGATCTTGTCTGTCGTAAGATTGGTGTAAAACCTGGGCAGACCATTCTTGACATCGGCTGTGGATGGGGAAGTTTCGCTAAGTTCGCGGCAGAGCGTTATGGTGCGCATGTCACAGGGATCACTGTCTCAAAGGAGCAGGCTAAGCTCGCTGAAGATCGCTGTGCTGGCTTGCCCGTTACGATCCGTCTACAGGATTACCGCGATGTTAATGAGAAGTTTGATCATGTTATTTCACTTGGGATGTTTGAGCACGTTGGTTATAAAAATTATCGGACGTATTTTAATGTTGCACGACGGTGTATTAAGGATGATGGATTTTTTCTTTTGCATACGATTGGTGGGAACATTTCTACAACATCGACAGATCCATGGATTGAACGGTATATTTTTCCGAATTCAATGATTCCGTCGGTCAAACAGATCGCCGTGGCGGGGGAGGGGCTGTTTGTGATGGAGGATTGGCATAATTTTGGTTCGGATTATGATAAGACGCTTCTTGCTTGGTATCACAATGTTGAATCACATTGGAATGAGTTAGAAGATCATTATAATGATCGCTTTCATCGCATGTGGCGATTTTATCTCTTATGTTGTGCTGGAACGTTTCGTTCACGATTAAATCAGCTATGGGAGGTGGTATTTTCTCCTAATGGTGTACCTGGCGGATATGTTTCTATCCGATAGCTTGCATTTCAGATGTTGATTATGTTTCTTGCGGCTGTTTTTGTTGCATTTGATGTGGTTGTATTGTGGTTCGTCTGGACTGGCGCGCCGTATGTACCTACGAGTACACTGGGTATGGAGAAGATTCTTGCCGCTTCGCATATAAAACCCGGGATGCGGATTGCGGATATCGGTTCTGGTGATGGTCGCATCTTAATTGTCCTCGCACGGACTGGCGCGGAGGCACACGGATTTGAGATTAATCCGATTCTTGTGTGGTGGTCGCGTCGTAAGATTTTGAAGAATGGCTTGTCATCTCGCGCGTTTGTACATTTGAAGAATATGTGGCGTGTTAATTATGCGTCTTACGATATTGTGACTGTGTTTGGGGCACCGCAGTTTATGTGTCGTCTCGGACGTAAACTTCGGCGTGAGCTCAAACCTGGCGCACGGGTAATCTCTGTTGGTTTTAAGATCCCAGAGTGGACGCTAGTCGAGAATTTCGGAGGTGTGTATGTTTATGATAATATTTAGATTCGCGCAAGCCGTTGTTTGACGGTTGTAATATAAGATTTTAACTGTATTTATTTTTAACACAAAAAACTCCCAGCACATGCTGGGAGTTTTTTTTGTGTTGTGCTTAAACGCGTTTTACGTTAACGGCGTTTGGCCCTTTGTCGGATTGTTCGACATCAAACGATACAGCGTCGCCTTCACGAAGCTCGTCGTATGTGACGCCGATGAGGGACTTTCCATGGAAGAAAAGGTCCTTCTCAAGGCCTTCTCCGCCGATAAAGCCGAATCCACGATCGGTCAACTTTTTGATGGTACCATTCATAGGTATTGTCAGTTGAGATGAATTATAGAGAACAGCGAGGATTTGTTAGTTCAACGACTTCTTACAAAATCTTCGGAGCAATGATAGCGCATAATAAGGGGAATGTCAATTGAATCTCCCTTTATGACATTAAACGTCAAACGGTGGATATCGCGAGTGTGTATTTGATGTGCTCAACGGGTATTCCATGTTTGTTGTACCTTAAGAGGTCTGGGTCTCCGCGAAGGTAAAATTGGTTGTTATCAGACGATTAAAGACGTGGAAGAGTCCATTAAACTGTACAATAAAGCAGAACGGACAGAACGCTATATAAAAAATATTAGAATATTCCTGTGTGTTGTATTCCTATGCTAGGAATATGCTTCTAAAATGTGTATACTTAATTTGTTCCTTTATTCACCAAAGATGTATGACAAAAAGAAAAGGGCGGAATAGATGGTGGCAACATCTCTTCTTAAGAATATCATTGATATTTAACCCAAAAAAAAGCCGTTATCAGCAGACACGATCTCGCGCCAAAGAGTTAGAGCTGAAAAAGTTGATCTCGTCCAATCCTGCTGTACTCAATCCATTCAAGAAAGCTCGGCGTGTTGTAAAGAAAATTCGAAAAACATGTACAAATCCATTCAAGAACTTCGTTCAAGCAACGGAATCTCATAAAAAGATCAAAAGCGAGATTCCGTTTAGACTTGAGCGTCCTGAATCAAATCCGATTTTAAAGCCTTACGAACGGAATTTGTGGGAATCACAGGCTACGTTCAATCCCGCAGTAATCTATGCGGATAAGAAGGTCCATTTAATTTATCGAGCTGTGGGTACGGATGACGTTTCCGTACTTGGCTACGCGTGTAGCTATGATGGTCTGCATATACATGAACGCCTGGCGGATCCAGTATTCCGTTCACGTCGGAAAGATATGAATGAGCACACGGGGACGCGCATTGCGTTTGCATCTGGAGGAGGCTGGAACGGTGGATGTGAAGATCCACGTATGACCTGTATCGACGATGTCGTTTATTTACTTTATACAGCCTTTGACGGATGGGGATCGGTCCGAATCGCATTGAGCTCAATTCCGTTAAAACATTTTTTACATAAACAATGGGACTGGACAGATCCAGTTCCGATTTCGTCCTTAGGGAGCGTAAATAAGAATTGGGTTATATTTCCTGAGAAGATTCACGGGAAATTTGCTATCCTGCATAGTATCTCGCCAAAGATTCGTATTCATTATTTTGAGAGTATGGATGATTTCCAAGACGAGAATTATTTTATCGAAAGCGCGTACGTTAAAACTCCACGAAGCAGATCATGGGATAATTGGGTACGCGGGGCCGGACCGCCGCCAATCAAGACAGAGGCTGGATGGTTGCTTCTTTACCATGCGATGGATTATAAGGATCCAAACAGGTACAAGCTTGGCGCCATGCTCTTAGATCTATCGGATCCGACAAAGGTACTTTATCGTTCCAAAGGGCCGATTCTCGAGCCAGAAGCTTGTTATGAAAACGAAGGGTTTAAATCGGGTGTTGTCTACTCGTGTGGAGCAGTGGTGGTAGATGGCCGCCTTTACGTTTACTATGGAGGTGCGGATACCGTTACATGCGTCGCAGTGGCAGATTTGGATCATTTCCTGAAAGATTTGATGTCAACCGGAAAACCAAAGATCTGCGGTGTTGCAAAACTAAAACAAACTAAGTATGCCCCTCGTAAAACGATCAAGAAAAAATCCTATTCTGTGGCATAATC
>QIKL01000001.1 GCA_003231955.1 Candidatus Uhrbacteria bacterium
TGGGTCCCAAAAAGAGAAACGAGCCAATAGGACGTTTTTCATCACTCACGCCCGCACGAGAACGCCGCAGAGCGTTTGCGACGGCTTTAACCGCCTCATTCTGTCCGATGATACGTTCGTGAAGATCTTCTTCAAGATGTGCAAGTTTTTCCGTCTCCGTGAGAAGCATTCGCGCGACTGGAATGCCTGTCCAACGAGAGACAACTTGCGCAATATCTTCTTCCGTCACTGCGGATCGAAGCAAACCACGCTGTCCCTGAAGTTTTTTTAGCTTCGTTTCTGCACGCGCGAGTTCTTTTTCGATTGTTGGGAGCGTCCCATACCGGATCTCGGAAACTTTCTCGAGGTCTCCGCGCCGTTCAGAAATCTCCGCTTCACTTTTGAACTTTTCAATTTTTTGTTTGAGTGCAGCATTTTCATCCACAACCGTTTTTTCAGCCTTCCAAGAAAGCTCAAGTGTGTGGACCTTTTCTTGGATTTCCGCAAGATGTTTATCAAGCTCTTTCAACCGCTCTTTAGCCTCGGGATCCTCTTCTTTGGTGAGCGCGCGCTTTTCGATCTCCCGACGCATTAATTCGCGTTTGGCACGATCTAGCTCATCTGGCATTGATTCTACCTGCATCTTCAACGCGGCGGCAGCTTCGTCGATAAGATCAACAGCTTTATCTGGAAGATACCGATCTGTGATATAACGGGACGAAAGTTTAGCGGCGGCAATGAGTGCGTTATCTGTAATCCGAATACCGAAATGCAGCTCATATTTGTCTTTGATACCGCGGAGGATTGAGATAGTGTCGTCAATGGACGGTTCATCCACAAACACGGGTTGAAAACGGCGTTCAAGCGCTGGGTCTTTTTCAATATGTTTCTGATATTCCTTTAGCGTTGTCGCGCCAATTGCTCGGAGCTCTCCTCTGGCGAGCGCAGGTTTTAAAAGGTTTGATGCATCCATTGTCCCTCCTTCGCCAGATGCACCAGCGCCGACAAGCGTATGAAGTTCATCGATAAACAAGATAATACGCCCATTGGATTGTTCCACTTCTTTTACCACGGCCTTGAGACGCTCTTCAAATTCTCCGCGAAATTTTGTCCCAGCAACGAGCGAACCGATATCAAGTGCAACAATTTCACGGTTGCGCAGCGTCTCTGGAACGTCTCCAGCGACGATTCGCTGGGCCAAACCTTCGACAATTGCTGTTTTTCCCGTCCCAGCTTCGCCGATGAGCACGGGATTATTTTTTTTTCGCCGCGTAAGAACTTGCATAATACGGCGAATTTCATCATCGCGTCCAACAACGGGATCAAGCTTTTCTTGACGCGCAAGCTCGGTCAGACTCTTTGCATATTTTTCCAGCGTCTGATATTTAGCTTCGGGCTCTGGCGAGTCGACTCTCATAGAGCCACGGACATCCTTTAGTGCTTTGAGAATCGCGTCTGTGCTCACGCCGAAGCGATGCAGCACTTCCGCCGTAGAATCCGTATTTTCACAAATACCAAGAAGCAAATGCTCTGTCGAGATATATTCATCCTTAAAATATCGCGCCGCCCGTTCCGCAGCAACGAGTGTCTTCCCGAGATCTTGAGATAGATAAATCTGGCCAATGCCTCCGCCATCGTTTGCAATTTTAGGAAGATGTGAAAGCTGAACGTCCAGCGCACCGCGGAGATCCGAAAGATCGATTTGAAGTTTCTTCATAATCGACGGGACAACACTGCCTTCTTGCTCAAGAAGTGCAACAAGAAGATGCACAGGTTCAACTGCCTGTTGACCGTTATCCAACGCCATTTTATGAGCGAGCTCAAGAGCTTCCTGTGATTTTGTTGTAAAATTTTGCGGGAGCATAATAGTGTCTATGGTATTTAGCACTCTATCTTAGAGAGTGCTAATCGTCAATGATTCATTATGTGATTCATATTTCGTGGATTAAAAGGGTTTTGCAATTGTAAAAATGGCGTTATAGTCGAAATAGTGGATATGCGTCATTCCATTTGGGTTTGGGATATCCGCATACGCCGGAAGCCCGTTCGTAACGCAAACCGATAACGTGGTCGAGCTCGGATGGTCTGAAGGATGCACACGATAGAGCGTACATGAACGTGTGAGATCATCTGTCTTATCAACCGTCACCGAGTCGTCAAGTATTTGCTTTTCAATAGCCTCGTTTCCGCTCATGACATTGCGAAGCGACTCGCCTGTGGCCCGCGAATGTGATGTCGTTAGCTGTACCCACTTTCTGGTATTGACACGCATATATAAATCGTTATCAACGATAATCAACTCCGTCGTTGAGGTCGCTGAGTTTGCAATAAGCGCACGGAACCGATTTGGTTTCATAAACTCAATACCGCCAATCAACTGCGCACCTTTCCCGACATCTGCCTTGACTGTCGCACGAAAAGATTTTGTATCCTTAAACTTTTGAATCGCTTGAACCAAATCGTCTTTAGGTGTCATCGTTTTTATTTGCGGAGGAAACGTCGGAAATTCCGACGTTGCGGCACGAGACTGCGTCGGATGTGTAGATCGTGTTTGCGTTGATGAAGACGGCGAAGATGACGAACATCCCAACCCAGTCAAAGCTACGGCGGAAAAAATAAAGAAGAATCGAAGAAACCTTCGCATAACAATGAAAGGATACCACTCGAAACGAATCGATGCCATTTCGCACGGTGCGTGGTATACTATTCACTAATCGCATGAAATATGCACTCGCCCTGGCTGCAGTAATCCTTTTCGCGGCCGCGCCACTCCAGACTCATGCGGACATGATCTGGTTCAAAGATGCGCCACAAGATAGCATTGCGACCGCACGCGTCATCCAGAACGTCACTCGCCGCCAGCGTTTTTTTGGACGCCTTAATAAAAAAGGAGACGTCGACTATTTTACATTCCACGCAAAACAGGGAACACTACTTCATCTATCGCTCGAAACGCCCGCTGCCGATGGAAAATTTAATCCGGATCTTACGCTCTTTGGTCCGGGGTTACCGGCGCCAAAGGAAGATCCTACAATCAATATAGGCACAACGAACGGTGCAATCATTGCTCACACGCAAACCAACCGCGATCATCGCTATGATCAATATCTTTTCACAACATTCTACGAAGGCCCTACAATAACGGATACGGCGCCAAAAAACACAACCTACGCCATTGCTATCCGCAATCCAAGAGGCGGCGTTGGCCGATATGTTCTCCATATCGGCACACGAACCAGCTTCCGTTGGGATGAACTTTTGCAGGAAATCGTTGGGATGCTTAAAGGACTGCTACGCCTCTATTAAACCTATCTTATGAAAGGAAAACTTTCTCTCATCGCAACACCAATCGGAAATCTCGGCGATATCACTCTTCGAGCGCTGGAAACACTCCGAGCATGCGACCTTCTTGTTTGTGAGGATACGCGCGTAACAAGCAAACTTCTCGCCGCGTACGATATCAGTAAACCGCTTCGAAGTCTTCATGAACATTCAACTTCGGCAGCGATTCGCCGGATTGTTGAAGAGATCTGCAGCGGCATTCACGTCGCGTACGCTTCAGATGCAGGAACACCAGGCGTAAACGATCCAGGTGGAAAACTTGTCGAAGCGGCATTGAACGCGGGGATTTGCGTCGAGCCTATTCCAGGTCCATCCGCTCTGACTGCGGCAATCTCCGTCTGCGGCGTTCCTATGGATCATTTTACCTATCTCGGTTTTGCACCCCATAAAAAAGGAAGGCAAACCTTTTTTCAAGAAATTTCAAAACGCACATCCCCAAGCGTATTTTTTGAATCGACTCATCGAATACAAAAGACACTTGAAGCTCTCACAATCACGATGAATCCCGATCGATATATCTTTATTGGCAGAGAACTGACAAAATTGCACGAAACTTTATATCGCGGAACGGCGACAGAGGTTGCGGACGCTGTGATGCACACGAGCCTCAAAGGCGAATTTGTTATAATTGTCGGTCCTGCGCGGGTACGCTAAACTCTTTTTATGCTGATTGTCGATATTATCCTCGTCCTCGCGCTCCTCGGATTCATGGGAGCCGGGATGAAGGATGGTTTTATTCATACACTCGGCCGCCTCGTCGGAGCGATTATTGGGTTTGTTGCTGCACGAGCATGGTCATTGGGATTTGGGGGATTCTTGTCGCTCTTTATGCCCATCGGCATCGCTCGGCTTGTTGCGTTCATTATTATCTTTGTCATTATTGCTCGGCTCGTCGGCATCGTTTTTAAGCTCGCTGACGGAGCATTTCGAATTCTCTCAATCATCCCGTTCCTCAAATCGATCAATTCCATCCTCGGCGCGGTCATGGGTCTTATCGAGGGTGTCATTATTATCGGCGGCATTATATATCTTATCCTCGCGTATCTCATTGAACCGCACCTTGTCATATGGATTCATTCGTCCGTCGTTGCGCAATGGATTGAGGTGGCGTTCAAAGCCTTATTAGGCTTCCTTTTGTGATACCACACCTCATCGACACGCACTGTCATGTACATTTTCCCGCGTACGACAAAGATCGCGGTGAAGTATTATTACGGATGAAACAAGAGAGAATTGATGCGATTACCGTCGGAACGACAATTGGGACAAGCCGAAGTGCTGTTGCGTTTGCAGACACACATCCTGAAATCTGGGCAACCGTCGGATACCATCCAGAACATTTTACCAGCTCGTATCACGATGAGGCGGAAGGGGATACGGACCAATATTCATTAAAAATACTCCGCTCAATTGCAATGTCATCAAAAAAGGTTGTCGCGATAGGAGAGACTGGATTGGATTTTTATCGAATTGATACAGGGATAACAACCCAAGAAGCGCATCAAAAACAAGAAAAAGGCTTACGTGACCAAATTTCCCTCGCCGCGGAGCTTGATCTTCCTCTCGTCATCCATAGCCGCGACGCATTTAGTCGTCTCACAGAGATTCTTAATGAAGAGCAACAGAACAGAAAGAATATTCGCGGCGTTATCCACTGTTTTACAGGAACCTGGACCGAAGCAAAATCTCTCCTTAGACTTGGTTTTTATCTTTCATTTACCGGAATTATCACCTTCCCGCCAAAAAAAACTCAGGATCCGGAAACGCACATTCATCGCATAATCGAGCGCATGCCCAGCGACCGAATTCTTGCTGAAACAGATGCCCCCTGGCTCACACCTATCCCATATCGTGGAAAACGCAATGAACCTATGTATGTCCGATATGTTAACGCCAAAATTGCAGAATTACGTAGAATTTCAGAAGATGAAGCCGCAAAACTCACAACACAAAACGCCCGTGAACTTTTCCGAATTTGATTTTTCTCCTGTATTGACGTTTCTCCCATATTCGGATATGCTCTCGGCGTCTTTTTTATGGAAAATAAGCCACGGAAAGAATCCATCTCACGACTGGAAGCCCTCGGTTTTGTATGGGACGTTCTTGTCTCCGTAGCGGTTCCAACCACTGTCCTCGCACTTCTCGGGCGATGGCTGGACGCGCGCTGGGGTTCAACTCCAGCCGCGACCATCGTCGGGCTTATCTTGTCGTTTGTCATCGCCGGCGCGCTCGTCATGCGTAAAGCAAAAGCCATGGCCGAACGTATGAAAGACCATTCCGTATGATCCCTATCGCCGCTGAAATCTTAACGCATATCGGACCCCTTCCGATCACAAATACATATGTGAACTCGACGATCATGACCGTCATTTTTATCGTTTTTGCCTTTGTTCTCAATAGACGTCTTGCAGAACAACCCGGAAAATTACAAAATGCATTCGAGTCTCTGTTAAATCTCATTTTTGTCTATTTTGATCAGGTAACAGGCAATCGTGAACGCTCAAAACGGTTCCTACCGATCGTCGGAACAATGTTCCTGTTCATCCTATGCTCCAACTGGTTCGGACTTTTACCAGGAACGGGGACCATCGGCATTCGACATGGAACGGAATTTATTCCATTCCTCCGTTCGGCAAATAGTGATCTCAACCTCACGCTTGCGATGGCTCTAATCTCGGTTGTTGGATCCAATCTCCTCGGAATGTTTACGCTGGGATTCTTCACACATTGGAATAAATTTATCCAATTTGGTAGTCTCTGGCGAGCGATACGAACCTTTAATCTGATGAAAATCTTTGTCGGATTTATCGAGTTCGGCGTCGGATTCATTGAACTTATCTCTGAATTCGCAAAAATAATCTCGCTCTCTCTGCGTCTTTTCGGGAATATCTTTGCCGGAGAGGTCTTAATAACGGTCATTGCCTCACTTATTGGATTTATCGCACCAATACCGTTTATGTTTTTAGAGCTAATCTTCGGAATTATTCAGGCAACCGTATTTGCGATGCTCACCCTTGTTTATCTCACGGTCATGTCGGCGAAACCACACGGAGCTACACATGAAGATGAATTTGGTGCCGCCGAAGCCGATGCGCTAAAACATCACGCCATGGCCTAAGCATGAGCAGATTCCCGACAACCTTTGTTGTCGGGAGCCGAATCATTCTTAGCGGACAGTGGACGACGTTAAACATATCCCCGTCGAGCCGCTGCCTCCACAAATCTATGGACGCAGAATCAGCTAAATTAATTGCCAAGGCATTTGCGATCGGCATCGGTAGCATCGGGCCGGGCCTTGCTATCGGCCGCATTGGCGGAAAAGCTATGGAAGCCATCGGCCGCAATCCCGAAGCAACGGACAAATTGTTCGTGCCAATGCTCCTCGGCATGGCCTTCGCAGAGGCTGTCGCTATCTACGCACTCGTTGTCGTCTTCACGTTGTAAGACTATAAGAAATCTCCGAGGTCTTCCGTTTTCATGTCATTTGAATCAAACTACAGAAAAATAAAATAGATGGTATAAAAAACGGAAGACTGATCAAGATCTCTCTATGGAACCACAATCAACAAACATCCTCACATCACTCGGCATCAACGGCTGGCAATTCGCCGCTCAGTTTGTAAATTTCTCAATCGTCGTATTCGTGATGTGGAAGTGGGTGTACGTACCGCTTCTCAAAATTATGGAATCGCGCTCCAAACAAATCTCCGATGGACTCACAAACGCAAAGCAAGCCAAAGAACGGCTTTCGGATGCAGAGATTGAAAAGGAACGAATTCTTAATGATGCACGAGCAGAAGCACATATTCTTTTAGAAGACATCCGTTCTAAGGCGGAATCAATCCGTAAAGAAAAACTAGGCCAAGCCAAAACGGAGATTGAAAAACACATCGCCGATGCAAAGATGCAAATCAAAAACGAACGGGACGCTTCGGCATCCGCACTTCAACGCGATGTTGCGGACCTCGTCGTTCTAGCAACGGAAAAAGTTGCCGGCCACATGGATCCAGCGCACATCCGATCGCTTGCTACGCATGCGATTGATGAGATTAGCAGTGCATAATATGGCGACACCACGCATCATAAAAGACATCGCCCGCTCACTCGTTGCGATTGCAAAAAAAGATCAAGTTGTCCCACAGATTCTACGGAACCTGCGAGATATCGAAAGTGCATTCCGAAAAGATACAATGCTTGCCGTGGACTTGGACGAGACATGCATCTCGCTCCACCACAGACAAAATGCGCTAAAACATGCGTTGGCGCGAGACGTGAATCCGCTCGTCTTAAATGCGGTTCTTGCGCTCCAACGTCGCGGACTCCTCAAACAGATCTCCGCATTGCGGACTGCCGCGTCGCATGAAGCAATAAGCCAAGTCAATCATCGCGAAGCGACAATCCACAGTGCGAATAAACTCTCGGAGATCGACCAACAAAAAATTGAAACAAATCTCCAAAAACGCTTTGGCGGAACGGTTGATATCGTAACTCGCACGGACCCCTCTCTTATCGGAGGGGTTCTCATCCGTATCGGGGATCAAGTTATCGATGCAACAGTCACAGGAAGGCTCAAACGACTCACACAAACTCTTTATGTCTGAAACCAAACCCACAAACGCCACAGCTGCAGAACAGATCGCCGAACAGCTTCGCAAGGAGATATCGTCATTTGACGTTTCTAGCTCCGCAGAAAAACGCGGTGTCATTCGCGACGTCGGAGACGGTATCGCTTCAATCGCAGGACTCGCGGATGCAAAAGCACTTGAGCTTATCCGATTCGAAAACGGAACCATAGGCGTCGTCCTAAACTTAGAACATGACCGTGTTGGCGCAATGATACTTGGTAGGTGGCAATGACTCAAAGCAGGGGATGGCGTCACATCAACTGGAGAGATCCTCTCTATCCCCGTTGCAGACGCGATTGTCGGACGCGTCGTCGATCCGCTTGGACGGACTCTTGATGGAAAAGGTGAAATTAAAAATACAAAAATCTATCCTATTGAAAAAGTCGCCCCAGGCGTAATGACGCGTGAACCGGTAAACGTTCCGCTTATGACAGGTATTAAGGCTATTGATGCCATGATTCCGATTGGACGTGGGCAACGTGAACTTATTATCGGTGATCGCCAAACAGGAAAAACAGCTATCGCAATTGACGCTATTATCAACCAAAAAGATACAGGCGTTATTTGCGTGTATGTTGCAATCGGCCAAAAAGAATCTAAAATCGCGAAAATCGTCAAAAAGCTAGAAGAAGCTGACGCGATGAATCATACAATCATTGTCCTGGCCGGTGCGTCGGATCCGGCGGCGCTCCAGTACATCGCTCCGTATGCAGGTGTCGCGATCGGTGAATACTTTATGGATCAAGGAAAAGATGTCCTTGTCGTTTACGATGATCTCTCCAAACATGCATGGGCTTATCGCGAAGTTTCGCTCCTCCTTCGCCGTCCGCCAGGACGTGAGGCCTATCCAGGCGATGTTTTTTATCTTCATTCGCGCCTGTTAGAACGCGCCTGCCATGTCGACGCAGAGCACGGCGGCGGTTCAATTACAGCTCTCCCGATTATTGAGACGCAAGCTGGCGATATCTCCGCATATATTCCGACAAACGTCATTTCGATTACCGACGGACAGATCTTTCTCGAATCTGATCTGTTTTATAAAGGAATCCGCCCGGCAATTAACGTTGGCCTCTCAGTATCCCGTGTTGGCGGCGCCGCACAAACAAAAGCTATGAAAAAAGTCACCGGCCAACTACGACTTGATCTAGCACAGTATCGCGAGCTTGAAGCATTCGCACAATTCGCAACCGATCTCGACGAAGCAACACGTAAACAGATTGATCGCGGGCGTCGAACAGTTGAGATTCTCAAACAAGGCCAGTACGAACCGATGTCAATGGAGGAACAAGTTATCGTACTCTACGGAGTCACACGCGGATATGTTGACGCCGTACCCATTGAAAAAATCCAATCATGGGAAGTTGGTTTGCGCGAGTATTTGGACACGTCTTGTGCACCATTATTGGATTCACTACGAATAAAAAAAACGCTAGAAAAAGAAATCGAAGATGAGATAAAGCAGGTGCTGGAAACCTGGAACAAAACTTTTGCCTCAATGAACTAATGTATGGCTGTCTCACCCCGACTCATCAAACGGCGCATCCGCTCCATCTCAAACACACGGAAGATTACCAAGGCGATGGAGCTTGTTTCGGCGTCGAAAATGCGAAAAACAGTCCAGCAAACGGTTGCGTCACGTGCATATACGAAGATCATTAAAGAGCTAACGGCCGATGTTCGCGCATTAGTTGATCCCGCAACGCACCCCCTACTTGCTGGACGAAAGGAAGCACGAAACACACTTGTCATCGTCGCCGCGTCGGATCGCTCGCTCTGTGGCGGATTTAATGCGCAAGTCCTAAAAAAAATGATAGGATTTCTCAAAGATCGCTCTGAAAAAATTTCCGTTGCAACTGTAGGTAAACGCGCGGAAATCTCGGTCAAGCGTACGGGGAATCCTATCGTCGCCGCGTTTGAAGCAATCTCCAATGCTCCATCGTACGAACGTGCAAAACCTGTCGGTGATTTCGCCTATCGAACATTCATGGATGGTGATGCGGACCGTGTCTTTGTTGTCTATACTGATTTTCAAAGCGCACTGATCCAGATCCCGACTATCCTCCAACTCCTTCCGATTATTCCCGAAGCGGACCTGCCCGCAGCCGTAACAAAAGAAGCCGATGATGTCTACGATTCAAAAATCTTGTTTGAACCGGATCCACGGAGCGTGCTTGATCGTCTACTTCCGCGCCTTATCGAAACGCTGATATACCAAGCGTTGCTTGAGTCCGCCGCATCTGAGCATGCCGCTCGTATGATGGCGATGCGGAGCGCGACGGACAATGCAACGGGAATGATCGACGACCTCACACTCACCTTTAATCAAGCGCGGCAATCTAATATCACGCGTGAGATCTCAGAAATCTCCGCCGGAAAAGCCGCACTGGAATAACGTTTCGATTCCTAACCGA
Source organism: Candidatus Uhrbacteria bacterium (assembly GCA_003231955.1). GTDB lineage: Bacteria > Patescibacteriota > Patescibacteriia > 2-12-FULL-60-25 > 2-12-FULL-60-25 > SZUA-46. The sequence continues at coordinate 10,358 of QIKL01000001.1, forward strand.
TGACTTTTATCACCTCCATATGTCCAAAGAAAAAAACCACGAACAAACAGGCAAAATCACTCAGATTATCGGACCTGTGATTGATGTCGAATTTGAAGGAGATCCGCCAAGCATTTATAACGCCCTTGAGGTAAAAAACGGCGAAACAATAATGACGCTCGAGGTAGAGCAGCATCTCGGTGGCGGAGAAGTCCGCACCATCGCAATGTCCACAACAGATGGACTCGTTCGCGGTGCGCCGGTCAAAGATACAGGCGCACCAATAATCGTTCCGGTTGGAGTAGAAACACTGGGTCGCATCTTTAATGTGACGGGGCAGCCGCTTGACGGCCGCGAGATTAAAGCAAAACAATATTTGCCGATTCATCGCGAAGCACCATCATTTATCGAACAATCGACGAAGACGGAAATTCTTGAGACGGGTATCAAAGTTATTGATTTAATCTGTCCATTCCTCAAAGGAGGGAAAGTCGGCCTCTTTGGTGGCGCTGGTGTTGGCAAGACCGTTATTATTATGGAACTCATCCGCAACATTGCCCAGGAACATGGAGGCTATTCCGTATTCGCTGGTGTTGGCGAACGATCTCGCGAAGGAAATGATCTTTACCGAGAAATGCATGAATCGGGCGTCTTGGATAAAACATGCCTCGTATTTGGACAGATGAATGAACCGCCAGGCGCACGAGCACGGGTCGCATTATCCGGCCTCACAATGGCGGAGTCATTTCGCGATGAGGGACGCGACGTTCTTCTCTTTGTCGATAATATTTTTCGCTTCACACAAGCAGGCTCAGAGGTTTCAGCACTTTTGGGACGCATTCCCTCCGCCGTGGGATATCAACCGACGCTCGCGACGGAAATGGGCGCACTCCAAGAGCGCATCACCTCAACGACCAAAGGATCGATTACTTCCGTCCAAGCCGTATATGTGCCGGCGGATGACCTTACAGATCCAGCGCCAGCGACGACGTTTAGCCATCTTGATTCCACAGTCACGCTTGCTCGATCGCTCGCCGAACTCGGTATCTACCCCGCTGTAGATCCACTTGATTCGTCGTCCACCATTCTCGATCCGCAAATCGTCGGTGAACGGCATTACAACGTCGCTCGTGGCGTCCAGCGCGTTCTCCAGCGATATAAAGACCTTCAGGACATTATTGCAATTCTTGGAATGGAAGATCTATCCGAAGAAGATAAAAAATCTGTTGTACGAGCGCGCAAAATTCAAAAATTTCTCTCTCAACCCTTTCATGTCGCCGAGGTCTTTACCGGAAATCCAGGTACATATGTAAAACTGGAAGATACGATCCGCAGCTTTGAGGAGATTCTTGAAGGCAAACACGATGACAAACCAGAACAAGCGTTCTATATGAAAGGCGGCATTGACGAAGTAATCGCTTAATCTTTGTTTGTTTTCTCGACTGCTGACTATTCATTCTATGCCTATCCATTTTGAGCTTGTCACCCCAGAGCGCGTCGTTTTCCGTCAAGAGATCGATATCATCACACTTCCAACGGAGTCTGGAGAAGTGACGATTCTCCCGAATCATATTCCGCTCGTGTCGGCGCTTGTCCCAGGTGTCGTACATCTCAAAAAAGGAAAACTTGAAGAGGATGTTGCCGTTTCAGGTGGATTTATCGAGGTTATGCCCGAGAGCTCTATTCGCGTGCTGGCAGATACCGCAGAACGTGGATTTGAACTCAAACTTGATGTCATTGAAAAAGCAAAGGCACGAGCGGAGAAGCTTATGAATGAAACGATCCATTCAAACGATGCCCAATATGCTGCTGCGGCGGCGGCATTGGAACGCGAAATCGTACGCTACAAAGTCGCGCGCAAGCATATTAGAGGTCCGGTACCGACTATTGATAAAGCCATATTGCCGGACAACGAAAACACGGTATAATGAATCATGCGTCTTTTTATCGGTCTTCCAGTTCCGACGAATATTCAGTGCGCACTGCGACAGGCTTGGAGATCCGACACTCACGCGCACATTTTAGATAAACTCACAGAATCATCATCATGGCACATGACACTAGCTTTTTTAGACAATGTTCCAGAAAATCGAGTTGCTCGAGTAGAGGCATGCATCGAGATATCAATGAAACATCCGCCTGCAGGAGATTTCATAATTGATGGATTTAAAACCTTTCCAGAAAAATATCCAACATGCATCGTTGCCCATGTCATACCAGAATCGCTCAAAAGATGGAGATTGTTTGTCGACACTATTCGTGATCTCATCTCAGTCACCGCTCCCTACATCGACCGTAAACTATGGAAACCTCATATTTCAATAGTCCGTCGGAAAAAAGATCCTAAGCTTTATCAATGGTCTAAAAAAATTAAACCTCCTCTATTATGGAAACCAACACGTATTGCTCTCATCCAGAGTACACTTTCAACGGACGGACCAACGTATCAAAATCTTCATGTCTTCCCCCTCAACATTTGAATGTTTCGGACTCGTAATCCATGGATACGACGTAGAAGAGACCATACGTCGCATTGACCAAAATCTTCACGAAGGAAGATCTACTGTAATCGTCACGGCAAATCCAGAAATTCTCCTATCCGCAAAGCGGGATTCTTCCTATTGGAATGTACTCCGACAAGCAGACCTTCGACTTGTGGATGGGATCGCGCTAAAATTTGCAGGCTGGCTGTCAGGTGCAAATCCGAAACGTGCGACTGGTGTTGATATCGCTAAATGCTTGCTGCAAGAATCCTCAGCACGCAATTGGAAAATAGCGATAATCGGTGGAGATCCACGAAATGCCATTAAAGCGGCATGGAATATCCAAAAATCCCACCCCAATCTCTCCGTTTTTGCTGAACATGGTGGAATAATTCAGACAGATGGATCAGATGATGAACATGGCGAAGAACTTCGATATCGTTTAACCCAATACGCACCAGATATCCTTCTCATTGGTTTTGGCCATCCAAAACAAGAGATGTGGATTGCGCGGAATCTCACCGAATTTCCAAGTGTCAAAGTTGCAATTGGAATCGGCGGGACCATCGACTATTGGTCTGGAATAAAACAGCGAGCGCCGCACTGGATGCGTCGTATCGGTATCGAATGGTTTTTTCGGCTTATCCATGAGCCGAAACGCTGGCGAAGAATCTCACGCGCCGTCCTAGTCTTCCCCATAGTCTTTTTATGGGATAAGATTCACATACATTCATCATAATATGAAAACAATGAATCCATTTCGCCAGTCAGAGGGAATGTGCGGCCCCGCAAGTCTTAAAATCCTCCTTTCGCATTATGGGAAAGATTTTACCGAAGAAGAGCTCACAGGACTGTGTGATTCGACTATCGAAGAGGGGACGACGCATCAAGGACTCCATGATGCACTTATAAACATGGGCCTTCATCCGCTAGAAAAAGAAACTGCAACAATCCAAGAATTACGGGAATTGATCGACGAAGAAATCCCTGTCATCGTCGGTTGGCGAAAAAATGACGAGGATCATTACTCCGTGGTCTATGCGCTCGACGATACACATATTTCAATGATGGATCCAGAAGAAGAATCGTGTAATGTCACCATGCCGGTTTCAACGTTTGAATCGTCTTGGCATGACCATGACAAAGAAGCGCAACGCGAGACATATCACTGGTTTATCGCGATATCAAGCATCCGCTAACTAAAATTTGTTGTCGAAAGCCTAGAGTTTGTCGGGAGAAAATCGTACATGACAATTCGTCGTTTCTCACGTATTATTTTTTTGTATGGATCATCCACGTGTTCGAGTCCGATTTGCTCCCAGCCCAACAGGATTTTTGCATATTGGTGGACTTCGGACCGCACTTTACAATGAGCTCCTCGCCAAACAACAAGGCGGGGATTTTATCCTTCGCGTTGAAGATACAGACCGCGAACGATTTGTTGAGGGAGGAATTGAAAACGTTTGTCAGTCGCTCAGAGATTGTGGTGTCGAACCTAACGAGGGTGTCTGGCTTGATGGAAACGGTGCAATCGTCGAGCGCGGAGATGCGGGGCCGTATATTCAATCTAAACGAAAAAAACTGCATTCTGCCTATGCACAACGTCTAATCAAGATGAACAAGGCATATTATTGCTTTTGTACTACCGAGCGGCTGCAAAAACTTCGTCAAGACATGCACGCAGCCGGAAAACCAACGATGTACGACGGAAAATGCCGAGATCTCTTGGCTAATGAAGCTCAAAAACGAGTAGATGAGGGCGAACACCACGTCATTCGGCTTAAGCTCCCAAAAAAAGGAAAAATAAAAATCTGGGACATCATCCGCGATGATATCGATTTTGATTGGGTATTCATTGATGATCAGATCATCATAAAATCTGACGGCTATCCAACATATCATCTCGCCGCGACTTGTGACGATCACGACATGAAAATCTCGCATGTGATCCGCGGCGAGGAATGGCTGCCATCCACGCCAAAACATCTCTTCATTTATGAAGCGTTCGGCTGGACGCCACCAAAATTTGCACATCTTCCATTGCTCCTAAATAGTGATCATTCCAAACTCAGTAAGCGGCAGGGAGACGTCGCTGTTACAGATTATCTTGCAAAAGGATATCTACCAGAAGTACTCATCAATTTTGTCGCGCTCCTCGGATGGAACCCAACCGCTGATCAAGAAATCTACACGCATGATGATCTCATTAGTTTGTTTGATCTTGCAAAAGTGAATAAATCTGGAGCGGTATTTAACCTAGAAAAACTAAATTGGATGAACGAGCACTATCTACGAAAAATTCCCGAAGAACGTTATTTTGAGCTCACTTTACCGTTTATTGAAGGAAAAACCGGCGATCGGGAATTTGCCGAACGCTGTCTTCGGCTCGTTCGCGACCGAATCCAAAAGCCATCAGAGGTCGAAAAACTGACTGCATACTTTTTTGAGGATCAATTTGATTTCTCAAAAGTCCGTCTTCCATGGAAGACACAGACACAAAAAAAGGCATATGCACGGCTTCAATCCATCTGCGAGCCGATAAAAAATGCGGATGATGCACTATTCAGGACGTCCGTCAGTCTCGAAACATTCATCAAAAAGCTAATTGACCAAAATGGCTGGAGCAATGGCGACACACTCTGGCCGCTCCGTGTTGCACTGTCTGGCCGCGAAAAATCTCCAACACCCTTTGAACTTCTATGGGTCTATGGAAAAAAACGTTCTCTCAAGCGTCTGCACGATGCAATTATGTCGCTTTCGACAAGCATGACAGACGATGGAAATCCTTTTATACTTCCATCGTGAGGTTTCAAAGATCCCTAACCCTAGCCGCGTCCGCCGCATGTCTTGCGGCGATATTGGCTTTCCCGCCAATAGTAATGGCACAAGGAATAACACTAAACTCAACAAAAACACAAGCCAACGGGTTGAACAATCAAATCAAACAAAACCAAAACAAAGTGACGGAGCTCCAAATAATAATCAACAGATACAAAACACAGATCAACAAACAAGAATCCCAAAAAATATCATTAAAAAATGAAGTTGCCATTCTCGACAACCGCGTTGCACAAAAGCAATTAGATATTGAACGGGTCAAGGCTCAGCTTGAAGTGACACGTCTTGAGATTATCTCCCTAGAGACGCAAATTACACATCAAAGCACACGAATCGCGAGCCAGAAAACAAATGCGGGGGCGTTAATCCGCTCTATCCATAGAAATGACAATATCTCGATGCTGGAAGTTTTGCTTGCGAACCCAACTCTCTCCACTTTTTTTGATAAATTGGAACAAGATCAGCGCGTCGAAGGCCAGTTGCATGATGTCATGCAAAAAGTGAAGGGTTCAAAAGAACGATTAGAAGATATAAAAAAACAACGAGACAATAAACGCATAGCCCTAGAAAATGACAAGAAGCATCTCATCCAAGAGGAGCTAGCGCTTGAAGCGGAACGAAATTTTAAAATGTCACTCATCGCAGAAACTAAAAACAGCCAAACGGAATTTGAACGGTTGCTCTACGAGCTTAAACAACAACAACAATCAACCTCTGATGATATCGCGAACTTAGAATCACATCTCAAAGGCAGACTTGCTATTGCAGACGCAACACTAGCTCGCGGAGATACGCTGCTCAACTGGCCGGTAGACCCATCACACGGAATTACCGCCAAATTCCACGATCCAGCCTACCCATTCAATTACTTATTTCCGCACTCGGGCGTGGATATCCGTGTACCAGTCGGGACACCAGTCAAAGCGGCTGCAGGAGGATACGTCGCGTGGAACAGACATGGACGTATGTACGGAAACTACACCATGATCATCCATCCGGGGAATATTGCAACAGTCTACGCGCATCTCTCAAAATTCATGGCAAAATCAAACACATATATCGATCGCGGAACGATTATCGGACTTTCTGGCGGCATGCCGGGACAACCGGGTGCGGGGCTCTCGACCGGACCGCATCTACATTTTGAAGTTCGAGAAGACGGGATACCCGTGGATCCAATGAATTATCTTCCCAGCATTGCCGGATACTACGCGCCGGCGCCGATAACGGCGAATATATTACAAACCAACTAATCTATTCTAGTCCTGTTTAATACTATCCAAGACCATTTCAAGATCCTCAAGCGTTGCCACGGTTACAAGACGATGACGAAGGTCTTTGATATCAATCCATGACATAGATTGTGCAAGCTCTTTTTTAAAATAATAAGGAAGATGCTTGCGTAGCTTAACGAAACCGCGTTCACCATATCGATCGAGATGCATACGCGCATGTCGTCGGACGACTGCAATACGCTCGTCAAGCGTCGGAGCTGGGTTCATATCCATTCCTCCCAAACCGCGTATCAATTCATCAAAAAGCCATGGATTACCTAATGCGCCGCGTCCGATGAGAACACCGTCTGCTGACGACCGACGAAGCGCTTCTTTAGCGCTCTCAACGGAATTGATATCACCATTCACAAGAACCGGAAGTTTCGTGCGTTGTCGCGCTTCACCGACACGATCCCAATTCACTATTCCAGCATATCCTTGCTCCTTCGTGCGCCCATGAATAGATATAAGCGATGCACCCGCATCTTCAATGACTTTGACAAAATCAAGACAGTCCGTGTCTTTTGACCAACCGAGTCGAGTTTTGACGGAGATTGGAACCTTTACCGCCGCGGCCACTTCTCTAATAATGGCATGTGCACGGTCTGGATCTTTTATAAGGAACGCGCCGTTAAAGTTCGAAACGATGTTGTAAACTGGGCAGCCCATATTAATATCAATGCCATCTGGATGATTGCGATCCTCAATCATACGTGCAGCCTCGGCCATGACATGCGGGTCCGACCCAAAAATTTGCTGAATAAGCGGCCGTTCGCGCTCGTCAAACCGTGCCATCTCAAGTGTCTTCGGATTCATCCGAATGACAGCCTCAGACGAAACCATCTCTCGAAACATAAGCGGCGCGCCATACTCTTTACAGATAAGACAAAATGGTAAATCCGTCATATCCGCCATAGGCGCAAGTGCGACAATCGGCCGCGAAAATTTTTTCCAATCAATCATGTGGGCCGAAGATACACCTCTTTGTCCCGTATGTCGAGGATTAAAGTGGTAAAATGTTCCATTTTCTGACAGAATACACGCGCGTCATCCATACCATACCGACTGAAAAAATAAAGTAATCGACATGATCCATGCCAAATTTTAATCTCAAACTTCCATACAACCCCTCCGGTGATCAGCCAGGGGCGATTAAGCAGCTCACAAACGGTGTGGAACGAGGATTGAGATATCAAACGCTCCTTGGCGCAACGGGGACCGGAAAGACATTCACGATTGCAAATGTGATTCAGAATGTGCAGAAACCAACACTCGTCATCGCACACAATAAAACGCTTGCGGCCCAGCTCTGCAACGAATTCCGCGAGTTCTTTCCAGAAAACGCCGTCGAGTATTTCGTATCATACTACGACTACTATCAGCCCGAAGCGTACATCGCAAAGAGTGATACCTATATCGAAAAAGAAGCGATGATCAATGACGAAATCGATCGTCTTCGACATAGTGCCACGCAAGCGATGCTAACGCGCAAAGATGTAATTATTTGCGCGTCGGTCTCATGTATCTACGGTCTCGGCGCACCTGAAGCATATGAAAATACCGCCATTCGTTTGAATGTTGGAGATGACATACATCGCGAAAACACTCTCGGACGACTTGTCGAAATGCAATTCGCGCGCCTCTCAAATACCGACCTCGTGCGCGGTTCGTTCCGTACCATCGGCGGTGTGCTTGAATACATGCCCGCACATGAAGAAAAAATCTATCGTATCGAAGCTCCGCGCGGTACAATTGAGGCAATTCTACAAATTGATCCCGTTACGCGGCGGATCAAAAAAGAACTTAAAAATGTCTGGATCTTTCCAGCAAAACACTTCATCACACTAGGTCCAAACCGCGAACGCGCAATCATCGATATTCGCAAAGAACTAACGCATCGTATCGACTGGTTTGAAAAAAATGGAAAACCGCTTGAAGCAGAACGGCTGGATCGGCGAACAAAATTTGATCTTGAGATGATCGAGAATCTTGGCTACTGCAATGGCATCGAAAATTATTCGCGTCATCTCGCGGGACGTAAGGCCGGAGCGCCACCAGATACGTTATTCAGTTATTTTCCAAAGGATTTTTTATTTGTCATCGACGAATCACACGTTACCGTCCCGCAACTGGGCGGGATGTACGAAGGTGACCGCTCACGTAAAAATACACTCATCGAGTACGGATTCCGTTTACCTTCTGCAAAAGATAACCGGCCACTCCAGTTTGTTGAGCTGGAAAAGAAAATGCGCCACGTCATCTTTGTTTCCGCGACACCGGCTCTGTACGAACACACACACACTGAACAAATCGTCGAACAAATCATCCGACCAACGGGACTCATAGATCCAAAGGTTATTGTTTTACCGATTACGCCAAAAAAGGAAAAGGCAGGTAACGCTGGCACACTGTCACAAGTTGATGATGCAATTCAGCGCATCGGTGAGGCCACAAAACGCGGCGATCGCGTGCTTGTCACGACACTCACTAAAAAAATGGCAGAAGATCTTTCAGAATTTCTTGCAGAAAAAAAAATGAAAGTACGCTATCTGCATTCTGATATTCGGACAATCGAACGATTGGAGATTCTATCCGATTTCCGCAAAGGAACGTACGAAATCATCGTCGGCGTCAATTTGCTCCGCGAGGGTCTAGACCTACCAGAAGTTGCGCTTGTTTGTATCCTTGATGCGGATAAAGAGGGATTTTTGCGTTCTGCAACGTCACTCATCCAAACAATCGGACGCGCAGCGCGCAATGTTCGCGGACAAGTTGTGCTGTATGCCGACCATCCAACCGAATCAATACGAAAAGCGATTGCAGAAACCGAACGGCGGCGCGACAAACAGATCGCATACAATACAAAACACAGCATCACACCACAAACCATCATTAAAGCAATCAAGGATTATCGCGAAATGCTTGGTTTGGGCGTTTCCGTCAAGGATAAGGATGTCAAAGCAATGCTTGAACTTGAACTCGTAGCGGAAACGCATGATCTCAAACAGGTTGTGAAACAAAAAGAAGTGGAGATGAAAGCGGCGGCGACAGATCTACAATTTGAACTCGCGGCTATTCTCCGCGACGAAATAAGTGTATTGGGAAAAGAAATCAAGAAACGTGAAAAGGATACCAAGACACCTGGAGCACCAAAATCTCGACGAAAACGACCCCCGCAACACGGAAAGACAAGGTAATTCTAGAGTATCTCTTTGACAATAGAGTACTTTTCTATAATGATATTCCATCTATATATATGCTTGCCCTCGACGTCTCAAACATCAACAAACGATTTGAAGAAAAAAATGAACAACCAATTATCGCGAATGATCACATCACCGTCAGCGTCGAGGAAGGGGAAATCTATGGACTTCTCGGTCCGAACGGCGCGGGAAAAAGCACCCTCATTAACATCATCAGCGGAGTCATGTTACCGGACAGTGGCTCAATCAACATCTTTGGTACGGATATTGTTACACATACCGTTCAGGCAAAAAAAACGATGGGAGTGGTCCCGCAAGAAGTTGTAACCGAACTCGCCTTTACCGTCGAAGAAATCCTCCACTATATGGGCGGTATGTATGGCGTTCCACGGGACCAAAGAAGCCAACGCATCACCGAGGTTCTGCGGGATCTAGAACTCGAAGATAAACGCCACGAACGCGCGCGTAAACTCTCCGGCGGAATGAAACGGCGACTTATGATCGCAAAAGCAATCATGCATAAGCCACGCTTCCTTATCCTTGATGAACCAACATCTGGCGTAGACGTCGCTCTGCGGCAAAAAATCTGGGACCTTGTCCGTCGTATGAATAAAGAAGGAACAACAATCCTCTTTACAACGCATTATATTGAAGAAGCAGAACAACTATGTAAAGAAGTTGTGCTCATTGATCATGGCCGCGTAATCCGAAAAGGAAAAGTCAGCGATCTACAAAGAGAATTCTCGGAAAATATCATCGCATTTGAGCTTTATGATCCAGACGTAGAGCATCTTCCAGGCATCCATAAACAAGGCGTGGAATTCCATCTCTCCATCACACATCTTGATCAGGATATGACCGCAATCATCCGACACTACGGTAGGAACTTGAAGAGTGTAAAAAGCGCAGCAGCATCATTAGAGCAGGTCTTTTTAAAATTGACCTCCCACGAACAGGCTACCGAAAAACACAAATCCATAACCGTATGAATACAACGACCTACATGTGGGCGTTGTATGCCCGCGAAGTAAAACGCTTCCAAAAACTCTGGTTTGATACCGTTGCGACGCCAATTATGTCGACGGTCTTGTATCTCGCAATTTTTGGAGTTGTCGCAGCAGGACGCGCGGTAGCGGGAACAAATTATACTGCATTCGTCTATGTGGGACTTCTGGGCATGATGATAATCAATTCAAGCTTTGCAAATCCGATCTTCGCGCTTATTTTAAGTAAAAATGTCGGAACGATCATTGATATCCAACTCGCGCCCATCGCGCCGTGGCGCATCGCTATTGCTTACGCACTCGCTGCGCTCACTCGCGGAATCTTCACCGTCATCATCGCCGTACTTGTCACAATCTGGTTCATCCCTGGAATCGCTCTCCTTCATCCGCTCTCCTTTTTAGTCGCGCTCGTTCTTACAGGAATGGAGTTCGGAATGCTCGGCGTAATATTTGGTCTTATCATGAAAAATTTTGAGACAATGACGCTCGTAATGACCTTTATTATCCAGCCGATGATTATGCTTGGCGGCATTTTTTATCCCGTAAGTTCACTTCCATATCCGTGGGCTCTCGTGAGCGAGTTTAATCCGCTCTATCATAATATTAATCTTCTCCGATACGGCATGATCGGATATAGCGGTCTCTATCCCGCAATATCGCTTGGAATTATACTCTTCCTATGTATCATTCTTTTTTTTGTCATGAATCGTGTTGTCATGAAGAGTCTCAAACAATAAAAAACTATTTTTACAAACTTTCTTATTGCCCATGGCTCGATTATGACCAAAAAAATCAAAACTGCCACATTTTTTATTCCATAGACATTCATGTAAGGTAGCACTATGGATGCCGTCAGAGAGATTAAATCCCTACTGGATATCGCTGATGTTGTGGGAGAATATTTTCAGTTAAAACCCGCCGGAAGCGGGAGTTTTCGAGCAAACTGCCCCTTTCATCAAGAAAAAACGCCAAGTTTTTACGTCAATCGGCCACGACAGTCGTGGCATTGTTTTGGCTGTGATCAGGGCGGAGATGTTATTTCGTTTGTCATGCGCATGGAGGGAATGGAATTTCCCGACGCATTGGCGTATCTTGCGGAAAAAACGGGCATTACATTGCCAAAATTTAATGCGAAAACGTCCTCAGAAAGGAAACGGCTGCACGAAGTGAATGATCTTGCCGCTCGATTCTTTTGCAGTGCGCTCAACAATCTACCGCAAGCAGATGTCGCTCGAGCCTATGTCGCAAAGCGCGGACTAGATGAACTGACGATTGATCTCTGGCGGATCGGCTATGCGCCAAACTCTTGGGACACACTCACAAAAGCGCTTAAGGAAAAAAACGTCACAGAAGACGAGCTGCTCCGTACGGGTTTGGTCCTAAAAAGTAACCGCGGCGGTGTGTACGATAGATTCCGACATCGCCTCATGTTTCCAATTTGTGATATTCATGGAAACGTCGTTGGATTCACAGGAAGAACCCTTTCGGATAACAAAAAAGAAGCGAAATATCTAAACACGCCGGAGACGCTTATCTATAAAAAATCAAACATTCTGTACGGCCTTGATAAAGCTAAAGGAGAGATTAAACGCCAAAGCCTTGCCGTAATTTGTGAAGGAAACACAGACGTTATTGGATCGCATCAATTCAACGTCACAAACGTTGTATGTTCATCTGGAACAGCATTAACGCGGGAACAACTCGGACTTTTGAAGCGTTTCACGACAAATCTCACAATTGCATTTGATGCGGATGCGGCGGGGAATGCAGCAACACTTCGCGGTCTCGATCTTGCACGAACATTAGATTTTTCGATTCGGATTATTGTCCTCCCGCCAGAAGCGGGAAAAGATCCTGATGACGCTGTACGTAAAGATCCGGAATTATGGAAAAAAGCAATCACAGACGCACTCCCCGTAATCGAATGGCTGTACCGAAATGCATTCAGCGACGCTGATACCTCAACTCCAGAAGGGAAGAAACAGGTTGCGGTTACGCTTCTTCCCGAGTTTAAATGCATCCAAAATGCCGTGGAACGAGACGCATGGATTACGCGTCTTGCTCGTGATCTACATGTCTCTGAAGATGCTTTAAGAGAAACTATGCGAGAAATGAAAGCGGGAGCGTCTCACTCCGTGGCGGCCAACGCATTAAAAGACGAAACCACGTCCGCAGCAAAAAAAACACATCGTCCAAGAGAAGACGACCTCCTTGACCGTATTCACGCGATTTTGCGAATCCAACCAGACCTTTCCTCTCTTGCCGATTCCATTCTGGGGGAGTATTATCGCTCCATCCCGCAAAATGTTGAACATTTAGATTATCTCGCGATACTCGCGGATCGTGAGTTCCAGGACCAGTCATCCAAGGCCCTTCGGCTGGAGCTTAAAAGTGACTGTACGGCGCTTCAAAACATTATGGTATCAATGCGCCGTGCAAATTTAGAAGCGGAGATGCGAGATGCGGAGCGTACGGGTAACGCGGCCCAGATCGAAAAGCTCCTCGCACAATTTGATGAGCTGACCCGCTCATCGCCCCCGACCTAAGTACCTAGCTCAAAAAGAGCTATTTGATATTCATGAGTACGGCGAACCTGTAACCACAGGACGCCGTCGATAATCCATCCCGTTTCGGCGGCCGACGCCACATATGGACACGTCCTACAAAATGGGCCCCATACGTCTCGCCGTCCCTGCTGACCGGGGATGCCCTATGCCCGCATTAAAGAAAACCATCAAGAAATCGACACGTTCAACCACGCCAACACGGACCAAAAAAAAGGTAGTCCCCGAAAAAAAAATAACGCCGAAAAAGAAGGCTGTAAAACCCGTACATAAGGCACACAAAACGGCTCCGTACGTCAAAAGCCACCCACCATCAAACGAGACACTCGATAGACTATTCGATAAAGCGAGATCTCGTGGATTTATCACAGAAACTGAGATTCTTTATGGATTCCCAGAGATTGAGGACTATATCCCCGTCTTTGAGGCATTTATTGATCGATTGGATACTGCTGGAATTAGTCTCGTTGAAGTCAAAGAGGGAATTCTAGGTCGCGAAAAAGAACGAACTGAAACGCTCCAAGCACTCCACAGCACCGACGACAGGCGTGGAAAATTCGACCCCTTTGACCTGACTGCGGATTCAATCCAAATGTATCTGCGCGAAATCGGAAAAATTCCACTTTTAACTGCGGAACAGGAAATTGCTCTCGCAAAGCGCAAAGAACGTGCGGATAAAGAAGCGGAAAAGAAACTCATTGAGGCGAACCTTCGCCTCGTTGTCTCGATCGCAAAAAAATTCATGGGAAAATCCTTATCCCTCCTAGATCTTATCCAAGAGGGGAATATCGGCCTCTTCCGTGCCGTTAAAAAATTTGAATATCGAAAAGGATTTAAATTCTCAACTTATGCGACGTGGTGGATTCGCCAGGCAATCACGCGCGCACTTGCGGATCAAAGCCGGACAATTCGTATTCCGGTCCACATGGTCGAGACCATCAATAAATTTCAACAAGTTGAACGCCAACTTATTCAGGATCTCGGACGCGAACCACTCCCAGAAGAAATCGCAGCGGAGATGAGCGAGGATGTAAATAAGGTTCGCCATATTATCAAAATTTCACAGGACACTGTCTCTTTAGAAACATCCGTCGGCGAAGATGACGAAGATTCGACGCTTGAAGATTTTATCGAAGATGTAAAAAACTTTGCGCCGGATCGTTCCGCGGCGCTGCAGCTTCTCCGCGATTATGTAGGTGACATCATCAAAGACCTGAGTCCGCGCGAACAAAAAATCCTCGAAATGCGTTTTGGGCTCACCGACGGCGTGAGCCATACGCTTGAAGAGGTCGGAAAAGAGTTTGATGTAACACGCGAACGCATCAGACAAATCGAGGCAAAATCGATTGAAAAGATCCAGCAACATCCACTTATTCGCAAACTCATCGACTACTAATTCACAAGCCTTCTACCTAGTATCTCCGTCCCCTTGCCATGAAAAAGGGGACTTGCTACACTTCTCGCGCTCATAAAATGGGCATTAACAATTCTTCCGGGGTAGCTCAGCGGTAGAGCAGAGGACTGTCAAAAGGCAGCTTTCTCGAGAAATCGAGATTGAAAAATTCTGGGATAACGGTGAATGCTAAAGCTTTACGCCATGCGAACACCGTGGGAACCCCGCGCATCTCGCGGGGAGCGCCGTAGAGACTAGATACCAGAACGCCTAAAGCATCAAGCCACGGCGGTGATATAGTCCACCCCTTTTGGAAACAGAAGGATACGTGTAATCCTTTGGTCGTGGGTTCGACCCCCACCCCCGGAGCCAAATCAGTACAACTCGCAAATTTTTGTCCGCCGAATGCGGAGTGATTAAATCCGAACTTATTTCCAATCGTGAAGCGATTGATCTTCGCCCGCGCCAAGCGCGCGATAACTCCAAACTTCTACTTACGCATTGGAGCCCGTGATAATGCCAACTCGCGCCACTTGGCGCTCCGCCGTTCCGTTCTACCTTTCCATATTTTTTATTTTTTCGAGGGGAGATTTTTTAAAAAAAATGGGCGGAAACGGGACGAGGGCTATTTGTAAAATAGCTCATGATTACGAAGCTCTTTCTTAATTTCCAAATAATTGGGCAGAGCTCTTTCAACGAGCGCCCAAAAATTCCTTGAGTGATTCAATTCTTTCAAATGACACATCTCATGCACAATAATATAATCTCTATGTTTTTCTGGTAGAAATATTATCTTGTAATTCAAATTCAAATTTTTCTTGGATGAACAACTGCCCCAACGAGTTTTTTGATTCTTAATAAAGATTTGATTAAAGTAAAAACCATATATTTTATTATAAAATTTAACCCTTTCATTTACTAAAGTGAGTGTTTTATCTTTATTTTGTAGATAATCTTTATGTGAAAAAGTGCGAATAGCCTTACTGTCTACGCTATTGAAAAAAAGTATTTTGTCCCATGCCCATTGTTTTTTGTCAGCAAGAAATTTTTCTACAATAGATTTTTCCACTCCAAAAGGACTCGTAATCACCACACTACCATCACAATAAACCGCAAGTCGCATCCTTTTTGCTCGTTTACTTCTTTTAAGTTTGTAGGATATATTCTTCTCCATACTTCTTTTTTATTATTTGCTAAAACTTCTTTATGATAATGTCTACCAGCCTATTTAGAAACTTCGGAAAGTCTTTCACAGTGAACTTATCTTTGTAATCACGCAAAATAAGCTCCTGCAATGTTTGTTTTATGTCCTTAATAAATACGTCTCGCTTAGAAGATTCCTGCCATCCGGTATCAAGTTCATCTTCGATACGGATTCTTAACTCCTTAACAAACTTTTTTAGTACTTCATCCTTGTCTTCATCAACAAACTCTTGTGATATCACATACAAAGCGTATTCCTTTAAGTCCAATCCCAAATCTTTTGCTTCATCTCCTTTTGTCCTGATATCACTCATTAAATCCTCGTACCTGCGAATTCGCTCAGCCAAGTCAATTTGATTTTGCTCAAATTCTCTACGAATAGCTGTGAGGCGCTCACTGAATTTTTGATAAGCTGGATTTTCATCAAGATTGATTGAAATCTCTTGCTTTAACATATTTTCAAGGTTCAGTGCTTTTTCCTCTTCATCCATTCCTTTAAGGCGTTCAAGTATGTATAAGTCATTTACACGAAGCTCGCGAAAATTCTTAGTAATTCCTTCATAGTCAATAATATTGCTCTCTTGAATAAGTTCTCTGATTTTTTTCCCGTACTTTTCGAGTAAATATTTATCTTCTTCACTCCGAAATTCCTTTAGAAAAGCTAGATAGAAACTGGTTACCCATTCAAATTGGCGAAGATATTTTTTTAGAAATGGGTCTGGCGAAAGAAATTCAAACAAGCTCTTAAGTTTAGTGTATTTCTCAGTAAAGTGCTTTTGTTTGTCTTGGTTATCAATGAAAATCTTCAAACACCTACGGAGATTATCCATTGAGGGATCTTCAATATTCACTCCCGTGAATATCTTCATAACATCATTCAAAACATCCTCAAACCTCTCTTTAACACGCTCAATATCAATCATCGCAGAATCAACAACACCCTCATCAAAATCAAGGGCATTGTAGAGATGTCTCGTAATTCCATAGTAGTCAATAATCCTTCCTGCCTCTTTATTTTTGTATACACGATTCGTGCGCGCGATTGCTTGTAATAAATTATGATCGCGAAGTGGCTTATCCAAATACATCACTTGTTCAATCGGTGCGTCAAAACCAGTGAGTAACATATCGCACACCAAGAGAAATCTAAGTGAAGATTTTGGATCCTTGAATCGTTCAATAATTTGCTCCCGCTCACGTTTGCTTGTGTTATATACTTTCAAATCATCTGCGTCGCTGTTAGGATCTCCGGGAGAGTAGACCACGGCTGACCATTCTTCTGGTACAAATTTATCAAGCAGCTTTTTGTAGCTCGCCACCGCGTCACGGTCATATGCCACTATTTGAGCCTTAAATCCATTTGGCTCTACATAAAGCTTGTAGTACTCCACTATGTCCCTTGTGATGGCTTCCATACGCTTTGGAAGCTTCACAAGAGCCGCTTTTTTTCCATATTTCTTCACAAGCTCAGTCTTTTGTTTGTCTGACAAATCTCCAGTTATCTCATCAAACTTTTCATCAAGTTTTTCCTCGTCAATAGAAAACTTGGAAAGCCGAGCTTCATAAGTCACAGGGATTGTTGCTCCATCATCAATTGCTTGCTGAATAGAATAATAATCCAAATATCTCTGTCCCTCGCCCTCGTAATTTCGGAAAGTGTTTGTGTGTGTTTTATCAACAGGAGTTCCTGTAAATCCGAAGAAGAATGCTTTTTTGAAAGCATTACGCATATTGATACCCGAGACACCCTCATCTCCTCGGTGCGCTTCGTCAGAAAGCACAATCACATTTTCGTCAAGATTCTCTACTTTGTCGCCAAGTTCAGAAAACTTTTGAATAGTAGTGATGAATATACCTTTCTCTGGTGATTGTATTTTTTCCTCCAAATCCTTGCGAGAAGTAATACGAACGATATTTTTTCCTCCCGCATTTATAAATGTCTCAAATATCTGATCGTCCAAATCTACACGGTCAACCAAAATAAATACCTTCGGGTTAGCGAGCTGCTTATTAAATCGTAATTTCCACGCAGTGAAAAACATCGTGAGTGTTTTTCCAGACCCTTGTGTATGCCAAATGAGTCCCTGTTTCTTCTCTTTATTCACTACGCGCTCAACTATTTTGTTTGTTGCCCGCACCTGTTGATAGCGAGCCATTTTTTTAATCTTCCTCTCTTTTTCTTTTTCAAATAAAATAAAGTTTTGAATAATATCCAAGAAATTTCCTTTTGAAAGAAGCGCATGGAGTGTCATTTCTAATTCTCCTCCAAGCTCTTTCTCCAAATCTTCATCACGCCATTGTAAAAAGTACTGTTTTGGTGCACCTGTCGTGCCGTACACTGTTTTTAGCCCATCACTTGCGATATTAAAACAGTTCGGAATAAATAATCTGCATGCCACTTTCTCGTATC